>JBEICW010000420.1:0-3413 GCA_040383785.1 Ignavibacteria bacterium
CGTGTACTGAACTATTTTTTCAATTGTCATATCATTTAATTTTTAACAAAGATAAAATGAATAATTGTTAAAACAAATAATTTTGCACAAAAAAACGCAAATATTTCTAAATGCGTTAATTTTCAGTGTTCTATTAAGAAAAGAGGAAGTTTTTGCACCTATACCTACTATTATTTATATTTTAGGATAAGTAATTCCTTTGTCAACTATTGAATAGCCTATGTCTAATCTATTTTTAAGTTGTTGCCACTTTAAATTAAATGCTTTTTGAAAATGAGGATAATCTTTGAAATTCTTCCAATCTCCACCCCATTCATATCCTTTCGATTTAAAGTACGCTACAACAGTTTTAAAGTATTCCGAGTTAATATCCCAGTCAATTGATTCAAAAGTTCAGTTGTTGTCTTTATCTCGCAAAATAACGATGTCAAATGCCAAACCATAATTATGGATTGATTGAAATGCTTTTGCGTTAGTTACTTTTGGTTTCTTTAGATATAATGCGTTTTGTTCTGCAGGACTTCTATAAACGTAAGCAAATCTCAATCTAACACCTTTAGGTAGTTTATTGTTGCACTCAATATAGAAATCACGCAATTCCTCACGAATAACTGGGTGTGCTGATTCTATTCTATCAATCGTTAACTTGTCCATCTTCTATTGCTAAATGAGATAAACTCTTTGTTGTTGCTCCAATAGTCATAAGTATTCCACCTATAACTGGTAATGGTGTTACAATTGCTCCACCGATAATAGTTAGTGCTACACCAACTTTTCCAACTTTAACCCAAAACTTAGGTCTTGGATTCTTTATTCTGTCAATTAACTTCATACTTTTATTTATTGTGTTAATACTCTACCAATCTCGTTTGTACTTGATTTAAACTTGTCATAGTCAAAATCTAATTTATTGTATTCTTTTACAAAGTCCAATCCTATGTAAGCCACGAACTGCCCATCTTTAAAATAAGGTGCTACCATAAGTGATTTAACACCTTGTTTTTTTAATGATATTTTTGTTGATACTTCTTGCAATTCATCTATATCAGTATAAATACATTTATCTAACATTACTTCTTGTAAAAAAACAGGAAATAAACTAACTGGTAAATTTTGTAACCCTTGTGCTTCACAACTTATTCCATTTCCACACACCTCGAAAGCCATTGAAGTATGATTCCTATGTCGTCCATCATAATAGATAATTGAGTTGCTAAACCTGAAGATGTACGCCCTGTCAGCCTTGTATTTAAGCATAAGGTCGTTAAGCATTTGTTGAATTAATACGTTGTTGTTAATGTCTTTTTTAACCTCGTCTTTGTTGATCCTTTCTGTTACTACATCAGTAATAAGAGATTTATACAAATAGGCAATAAATGCAAAGAACAATATTAGAACAATTAATACTCTTGTTTTTCTTAACTGCTCTAATATATTTCTAAGTTCGTTCATAGGTCTTTGTTTTTGAAAACTAAATAAGTTTTATCAGTAAATAAAATCATTGTTTCTGAAGTACAACTATATACTTCTATAATTAGTTTTCCATTAAACTTTTGACCTTTAACAAATCCTCTTTTAGCCATTATATTTTGCTAAATTATTACGCACTTTATCAGTAAACGTACAAGTTACAGTCGCTAAATTACTAAATTCTTTGTAATCTACGCTTGGTGTATCATTAACAATTAACTCTATGTCTTTGTAAAATAATGAATGGTTAAACTCATTGTGGTCTGATAACCATATCTTATTCTCTGCAAGTAAGTAAAAATCAAGTAGTAATCCAGTATATTTATAATCTATAGGATCTGATGTCATTGTGTAAGTAGCAATTCTTTCTCTTTGTACATTTTCAAACTTTCTGTTTTCATAGATAAGATTATCAATTTTAAAGTTTGGCGACATATTACCGAAAAAGCCACCGAACCTCAAGGTATCAATTAAGTGAGTGCCTGTAAAGTCAATATCCTCAATAGAGTAGTATTGGTTTACATCAACTTTTACTCTAATAGTATTTTGAGCATTTTCAGTAGTATATGGTTTTAAATGATATTTACCCCAAATATAACTATCTGTTACACCATTAATAGTTGATGTAACTTTAATATAATAACAACCTGCTCCATCTAATGTTAGCACATCTCTCCACGGTATTGTAGCATATTCAGCAGTAGTTTCTCTTGATATCATTATCTTATTAGGTACATAAGTAGATAATGTATCATTTTCTTTAAATAGCTCAAAGTTTACACTATCAGTTGATTCAGGGTATTTAAACCAAACTGATGTAATATCATTTTTCCAAGAAACATTATCTGTTGTATCTGCCAAAACAATTATAGGATTGCAACACTCTTTAGCTCCATAGGTTTCTAAAGGTTCAAGTTGTCTTAATTTTTTACTTAATAGTCTAAAACATTTTTTAGTCCTATTATACATAAATCCTGCCATCTTATACTTTTATTTTTTAAAATTAAAATGGATTATTATTTAAAATAGTTTTTCCAATAGCTAAAACTTCTTCATCAGTTTTGTCTGTGTAATGTTGACAATATTCTAATCTATTAGACAAATCACCTATTGGAACTATAACATAATAAGTTCCTTCATCATCTATTCTTTTAATTTTAATTTCTACCTCAAACATATTATATAGAATAAACTCCTAAAATTAATAAATCAAATTGACCTGTACTTGTAATAGGTGAACCCATTACTCTACTAGCGAAAAAATTTAATCCTTGTGTAGCAAGTGGTAAATCACTTGACAATGTACCTTGAGCAACATTTCCTGTTTCTTTATTAGTTACCCTGTAATTTACAGATGAACTATTTGGAGCATTATATAGTTCAACAGAATATATAGTTGTCATTGCTGAACCTGAAGTTCTATTTGATGGAAAATTTACACCTAAATCAATTTTACTTGCTGTACCAGTTCCATCATTATAAAATATTTGCAAATTTGCATCTGCTGAATCAGAACCAACTCCAATGCAATTTAACAAAGAAGAAACTAAAATAGTATCATTATAACCTAAATCAGTAGTTTGACCTGCAAGTCCATAAAACTGTCTACAACCTGTATTAAAAGCTGTATCTGAAATATAAAAATCACATACATATTTAAAACCACCACCCATATAAAACAACAATGATGTTCCTCTTGTTCCTGTATATCTACCAGTAGAAACAACCGATGCAGTAAATCCTTTTCTAATTTGTTTAGTTGCATAATTTGTTGATGCTACTGACCTTGCAGAAGTAGATGCAGTTGTAGCCATTGTTATACCACCTGATACAACTTCTGTCGTTGAGTTGTTTGAATAATTTACACCTCTAAATGATTCGTTACCTTTTAAATCAGGGATAAAACTACCTGATGAACTATTCCATATAGCTTTTTCAGCATC
>JBEICW010000421.1:0-3410 GCA_040383785.1 Ignavibacteria bacterium
ACGGATTTTTAAGAGATTTGATTTTGGAGTAGAACGGGCTGCTCGCCCGTTTTCTATTCTCTGCTGGCGGAGATGTCAGCTTTGCTGTCAGAGGTGGTTTCTTTCTCTTGTGGTTTCGACTACGACGGGCCACCTGGCTTGTCTTTTTTGTTGATGGAAAGTCAAGTCTCCCTCTTGACCTAACCCACAAAAAAGAAGGGCAGGAAAATCCAGCCCCTACAATTAAGAAAATCAAAAAACAGGCACAATTAGTGAAGTTTTTTACGAAAAATATATAATTTACAATAAAATTAAATTTGAACACTCTAAACATATTAGAAAAATTTAAATTAAATTTAATATATAAAAAATTTTAACTGTAAAATTATGAAAAATATATCTACAATATCAAATCTTTTAATCAAATCTTTATTTTTAACATTAGTTTGTTTTAATTTAGGGATAAATACTGCCAAATCCGAAATTCCTATTTACCTTCAAAATGATTTTAATGGTGCTTATGAATTTAAGCATAATTGCAATCATTATGAACATTGGCAAAATAAACAAACCAATAATCAAATCTTAAAAGTAGATAAAAATCAATTACAGAATATCGACCCAACTCCTTCTAATTATGATGTACTTAAGTATGAATTATATATGGATTGGTCAAACTTAATGAATCCTGATTCTGCAAAAAATAACCGCAGAAATTATGATGGCACAATGAAAATGATTGTAGTAATTACTGAAAATAATGTTGATAGTTTGGAATTTAATTCCGAAGTTATGAATATTACATCTGCAAAAATTAATAATATACCTACCAGAGTAATGTTCGAAACTACAGAATATCTAAATGCTCCAAATTATATTTATACTGATAAAACTTACAAAATTGGTGATATTGTTGTTATTTTGATTGACTATACACATATTGGAACTAAACAATCGGGTTTGCACTTTTATACTCCAGAAACTCCAAATGTATTAGAAACAATTACCTACACAATGAGTGAGCCAGAATTAGCAAGAATTTGGATGCCATGCAAAGATAGACCAGATGATAAAGCATTGTCTAAAATCACTGTTAAAGTGCCCAAAGGTTATGAGGTAATTTCTAATGGTAGTTTAATTAAAAAAGAAGATAATGCAACAACAACTACATATATCTGGGAAAACAATATACAAATACCGACATATTTGATGCATGTAATTAGCTCAAAATATTTCAAATGGGCTGACTATTACAAACCCAAAAACAACCCAAATGATAGCATAGAAGTTAGCTATTATGCTTGGGAACAAGATATGCCAGAATTTAATCCAAGTTCTACTTTTTTGCCAAGACCATCAATGTCCAAAACAGTAGAAATGATTGGCACTTTGGCTGCTATTTTTAATGAATATCCGTATCAAAAATATGCACAAGCGGCTGCTTTCCCATTCCCTTATGGTGGTATGGAACATCAAACAATCACTACAATTCATAGAAATTGGCTAAAAAATAACTCCGAATTAGGTGTAGTCCACGAAGTTGGTCATCACTGGTTGGGTAATATGATTAGCTGTGCTACTTGGAATGATGTATGGATTAACGAAGGTGGTGCATCTTGGATAGAATGGCTTTGGGTATTACACAAAAACGATATTAATGCCTATAACAACTACGTAAATTATAGCACTAATTTGTATTTTAATCAAGTACCTTATGTAAATAATCAAGCGATATATGGCATACCACCAGCTGAGATATTTAATAATAAAAATGTGTATTTGGTATATACAAAGGCAGGTTTGGTATATAATATGTTATACAAAATGCTTGGTGAAGAATTTATCAGTGCTTTGCGTAATACATTAGAAGAAAATAAATTTCAATCAATGACTACCTACCAACTAAAAGAATCATTAAAAAAACATATCAAAAACTCACCAATTGATATTGATGTATTTTTTGAACAATGGATAATGAAACCAGCACACCCAATATTGCAATTAGATTCATATTTTGAAAATACAAACGGAAAATACAAATTAACTGCAAAATTGAACCAAATACAAAAAGAAACATTAGAGGCAAGCGAAGTAACGGAAGTATTCAAAATGCCGGTGAATTTTATAATAGATACAGATAATGGCAAAATCGAAAAAAGTGTTATAATGGACACTAAATACGCAGAATTTACATTTGAATTAGATAATGAGCCATTAGATATAAACGTGGATTTGACGCAACTAATTGCAATTGTAAATAAAAATCCAATGGGCATAGAAAATGAATCTATTAATCAAAATAAAGGTTTATCAATTTTTCCAAATCCATCAAAAGCAGGCGAAAATATTCAATTAAAAATGTATCATTTAAAATTGGAAAATGAACTATCAGAAACATCATATAATCTAATAAACTCTTATGAAATATATGATTTGAATGGAAAATTATTAGCTAAAAATAACAATGTATATTCTGCGGAGACTATTATAAATACTAATAATTTTGAAGCAGGTATATATATAATTAGAGTAAATACCCCAAATAAAACAATTACAACCAAGTTTTCGGTGATAAAATAGAAGATAAGTATTTTTCTTAAGCCCTTCCTTAGGAAGGGTTGGGTAGGTCAAGCGTCTCGCTTGACCTTTTTTGTTTGTTTCCTGTGGTTTCGACTTCGACGGGCCACCGAGTTTTCTTTTTAAAGTAGAACAGGCACCCTTGCCTGTTCATTTTTTTCTTTAACCAACACACCAACACAAAATAATAAAAATAACAATCGTTTCTTTTGTTGAAATTAAAATATAATAGTATATTGCATAAATGAAATGTATTAATTAAATAATTAGATTTGACAATTAATATAAATCAACTGATTAACGAATTAAAATTCATTATTTGCTTTATTTTTTAAGGTATTTATTTATGACAAAGTTTTTTCTAATTTTGGCTTTATTTTTTGCTTCTTTATTTATTTTGAAATCTGAAGAGAGTGAAGATGAAATAAAAAGCAAATTGCCCTTAATTCAAGGTATTTCTAATGCTGGTACTGAGTTTGTTTTCACAATCCCACCAGTTTTTGAAGCATCTGAAGGTAATAATAATATCAAAATATTCATTACATCAACTATTCAAACAAAAGTTCAATTAGAGATAAAAAAAATAAATTTAGTAAAAACTGCTGTAACAAAACCAAATGATGTAATTAGTATTGATTTGACCCCAAGTGAAGGTCAACCTTTCTTATATAATCCAAACACAATGATAGGTAAATCAGCACAAATTTGGTATGGAGCGGGTATCAGAATTACTTCTGAATATCCTATTGTTGTATATGTGATTTGTAAATATTATCATGCAGCAGGTGGTTTTTTAGCATTGCCAGTAACTGGTTTGGACAAAGAGTATGTAGTAGCAACTTATAATGATAAGT
>JBEICW010000422.1:0-3407 GCA_040383785.1 Ignavibacteria bacterium
GATGGTGAAGCCCAAGTATATCTATAATTTTTATTATCTTGATTAATTTTAGTTTCTTTACCAGTTGTCAAATCTAATAATCTTAATTCACTTAATCTTTTGTCTATATCACCAAGTCTTGCTATATATACTGCTTTAGTTTTTGTACTATCCCAACTCCAACCAAAAATGTAAGGAACATTGGTTAATTTAGTAACTTGCTTTGTTTCGGTATTTAGTTTATATAAATTTAAAACTTCATCATTTTTTTCATCACCATGCCAGTATAGATGTTTATCAGTGTTATTAAATTTAAATCCAAAAACATTTCTTTTAGAAAAATCTATATCTGAAATTATTTTACCATTTGTTAAATTAGCATTTTCTTTTAATTCTGTTTCCATTAATTGAGTGGTAGAATCTAATTTATAATAAAATATCTTTCCAGCTTTATACATTGGATTAATATCTGTATATGGAAATCCTTCGAAATATGGTTTTAAGTCTATTTCTCTACTTTGAAAACTTATCAAATCTTTCGATTTCTCTATTGCTTGTGGTTTTTCTTCTGCTTTCTTACCACATGAAGTAATTGTAATCACAAAAATTGATAAAATTACTAAGTTTTTATAATATTTGAAAATCATAACTTTACTTTAAATAAATTATTAAAAAATTAAAAATTATTTGACACAAAAATACTCAATAATTCATTAATTGTTATTATTAAAATACTAAAAACTGAATTTTCTAGAAAATATTATACTCAATCATAAATTTATAATTTTGATTGATTTGAAAAAGTAAATATATGGCAAAATTTAATGAAATTATTAAGACAACTTTTAATAATACAGATGAAGATATTAATCGTATTATCCAAATGGCTTGGGAAGATAGAACCCCATTTGAAGCAATAGAATTACAATTTGGTTTGAAAGAAAAAGATGTAATTAAGCTAATGAAAGAAAATTTGAAACAAAGTAGTTATGTACTTTGGAGAGAAAGAGTCAAAAGTCGCAGGATGAAACACTTAAATTTAGTTGACAATTTTGAAAGAAGATTCAAATCAACTTCTCAAGGTAATATGTATTACCATAAAACAAAAACCAAATAAACTTATTTCATAAAAATCAATTACAAATATATCAACTCTTAATAAATTAATTCTTGATAAATTAATCAAAAAGTTTAAATTTTTCTGGGTAATATACCTTTTCAAAATAAAGACCATTTGAAGGTGCAATACCAAAACTTAAACTTCTATCCATCGCTTTTAAGTTTTCTTTCAAATCATCTATATTTAAATTGCAATTTTTGGTATTAAAATAAAGTATGTTACCTACCAATGTTCTAACCATACTATAGACAAATCTGTTTGCTTTAACTCTATAAACATAATTCATATCATCAATTTTTTCCCAATATGAGAACTCAACATCACATCTATAATGACCAATATCATTGTTTACTTTAGAAAATGTAGTAAAATCATGATTTCCGACAAATATTTCTGAAGCTTGATTAAGAAGATTTAAATTTAATGGTTTGAAAAGTTTATAATTTTGAGGCAAATCAAATCTATTAATTTGGTATTTATATTTATAATCAAATACATTATTTACAGTAGTGATATAATAACTATATTCTCTGGCAACAGCATCAAATCTTGCATTAAAGTCATAATCTAAATAGTTGGATTTATTTACCATTATATCAGTAGGCAAATAATTATTCATTACTTTGCTAAGTTTTTCTTTTGGAACTCTAATTTTATTAGCAATTTCAGGTAATATATTAACTGAAATTACTTGATTATAGGCGTGAACTCCAGTATCTGTTCTACCTGAAATAATTGCTTTTAGATTTTCTCCAAATAGATTTTTTAAAGCTTTTTCAAACTCACCTTGTACGGTTCTTTTATTTATCTGGCTCTGCCAACCATTAAAGTTGCTACCATCATACTGAATACTAAATACAATAGTTCTAATCATAATATCAAATCAACTCAGATTACTTTTTATTTATTTTTAATATTTTAATATTATAATTTAACGTTAATCTTCAATGTAGTTTAATTTTTCATGGATTTTTTTTGACTTTTGTAAAATAAATAATAAATATATTAACACAAAAATTAAAATTAAAATTATTCCAATCAAAATATACAAAGTAAAGTTATTATCGTCTTTTGTTTTTTGAACAGTAGTTTTTTTATCGAAATCTAATTTAATTTGCATTTCTGAAATAGTTTTATTCAAATCAATTAAACTAATATTTTCATTAATTTCGGCGTATTTTATTAACATCTCATAAGCTTTACGGAAATCACCAGTTTTGTAATAAACTTTGTGAAGGTAATTATATCCTTGCTTTTTAAGACTATTGTTATTTACTTTATCAGCTAATTCTATACCTTTTTTGAGATGTGCAATTGCTTTGTAATAATCTGCAAATTTGAATAAAACATAACCCAAATCAATCATAATATTTGCAGTTTTATCATCATTTTTTAGTTCCAAATACAAATCTTTAGCCATATTATAAAAGCTCAAACATTTTTGGAAGTTATTTTGTTGAAAATAGGTTTCTGCAATATACCTACAATTTTCAGCTTCTCTTAATAAATCATTATTATTTTTGGCAATATTATATGAAATAGTAAAATTTTGTATAGCTTTATTAAATTCACCTAAATTTTTATATGCCAATCCTACATTTGAAATGTATAAATCTATATTTAATGAATCATTATTTTTATATCTATCTTCAATTGAAATATTATAAAATTCTATTGCGTTCTCATAATTTTTTGTGTGATAACTTAAAAGTCCAAAGTAATTGTATATTTTAGCATTTAACTTGTAATCATTTTCACTTTTTGATAATATCTCTGCCCTATTTAATAACTCAAGTGCTTTTGGATAATTTTTACTAATTATTTCATAATAACTCAAATCTATAACAGATTTTATAATCAATTTATTATCTTTCGATTTTTCTGCAATTTCTAATGCTTTTCTATAGATTAAGACAGTACTTTGAATGTTTTTGAATTCATATTGTTTTGCTAATTCATTTAATAATTGGATACGATTTTCATCATTTTTCGCATATTTTAAGGTTATATTTATTATTGAATATAAACTATCAATATTTTCTTCATTTTGAAGTACTGCTCCTTTTAAATTAAGATTATTAATTAATAATGAGTCTGCTTTAATTATATTTAAATTAAATAATAATCCAAAACATAATGCTAAAATAAAATTAACTATCAAAAAATGAATATGAAATCTATTAATAAATAGATTATTGAATTGTAACTTTAGATTAATCAGAGATTGTATTTGCATTTATTTTTTTGAGTATTTTTATTATTGATTTTTTCAATTTCAATAATTAAATAGGAATTAATTTTACTAAAC
>JBEICW010000423.1:0-3393 GCA_040383785.1 Ignavibacteria bacterium
CTTCAATTAAAGAGTTAAAACAACAATTACTTGAAGCAAGAAATCAATTATCTGGATTGGAAGCTGGAAGTGAAGGATTCATCAAAGTTGCTCAAAGAGCTGGTGAATTAAAAGACCAAATGACAGATATCAATGAGCAAGTAGCAATATTTGCTGGTGGTTCAAAATTTGAACAAGCTGGAACAGCATTGGGTCAAGTTAAGGATGCTTTAATGAATCTTGATTTTAAAGGTGCATCTGAAAAAGCTAAAGGACTAACAACAATTGTTAGTTCAATTTCATTTAAAGATGCTACAGCTGGACTTAAAGATTTAAGTAAAACATTTATATCGTTAGGTAGAGCACTATTAACTAATCCATTATTTTTAATTGCGGCTGCTATTGCTGCAATTGTTGCTGGTGTAATATTATTAATGAATAAATTTGGATTACTTAAACCAATTTTAGATGCAATTGGTGCAGCTTTTAAATTTATAGAAGGTATTTTAGAATCTGTAACTGATTGGTTTGGTCTTACAGCTAATGCAGCTGAAGATAGTGCTGAAAGACAAATTGCTGCTGCTGAAAAAGTTAAAAATAAAACAGCTGAATATTCAAAAAATGCTATTACATCAAAAGAAAATGAAATTAAAATAGCTAAATCTAATGGTGAAGAAACTAAACAACTTGAATATGAGTTAATGGATTTAAAACGTATGGCTGTTGAAGATGCATTATATGCTGATAGACAAGAAATTCAAGCAAAAGAAAATAAACTTAAAGTTAGTAAATCTTTATCAGATGAGGAAAGAGCTAAAATCAAAGAAGACATTGAAGCACTTAAACAAAAAGTAAAAGATAATAAAAGAGCATATTCATCAATGACTGCTGATATGATTGCTTTTAGAAATACCAATGCTAAAGCTAGAGAAGATGCTAACAAAAAAGAAGTTGAAGATGATGCAGCAGCAGCTAAAAAAGCTAAAGAAGATGCAATACGTAATGCAAAAGAAAGAGCTAATACAAAACTTCAAATTGAAAGACAATTAATTGATATTGGATTATCTTATTTAGAGGAAGGTCAAAGTAAAGAAGAAGCTATTACTAGAGAAAATTTTAAAAGACAAATTCAAGATATTATGCTTAATGAAAAGTATACTGCTGAACAAAAATTAAAATTAAAATTAGCTTTAAAAGAACAAGAAGAAAATCAACTTCAAGTTATTACTGATAAATATATTAAAATTGAAGAAGATAAGAAAAAAATTGCTGCTGAAAAAGAAGCTGAAAGAATAAATAATCTTAGACTTAAAGACCTAGAAGATTTAAATAATTTATTATTAGAAAAAGAAAATCTTGAAAACGTTTATTTAGATTCAAAATTATCAAAAGAGGACCAAGAAATAAATAAAGTTAGAGATAAATATACTGCTATTATTGAAGCGGCAAAAAAAGCTGGTGAAGATGTTACAGTATTAGAAGCTGCTCAAGCTGCTGAAATAACTAAAATACAAGAAGACGAAGCTGAAAAAAGAATAGCTCTTGAGGAATCAGTTATGTCTGCTAAATTTAAAATAGCACAAGATACTATTTCATTAATATCAAATGTAACTGAATTATTTGGTCAAACAAATGAAGCTAATGCAAAAAAAGCATTTTATATTGAAAAAGCTTTAGGTATATCATCTTCAACAATAGCTGGTATTGAAGGTACAATACAAGCTTATAAAACAGCTCAAAAATCACCTATAACAGCTGCATTCCCAGCTTATCCAGCAATTCAAGCTGGACTTGCTGCTGCATTTGCTGCTGTAAATATTGCTAAAATTGCTGCAACACCATTTGGTGGTAGTGGTCAAAAAGCTAGTACACCAAACTCTGGTTCAGTTACAACACCAGCACAACCATCATTCCAATTATTTGGACAAGCTAATACTGGTAATGTTGTTGAAGCGTCTGGGAATAATAATCAAAATCAAACAATTAATGTTAATGCAGCGATTAGTGTTGAACAAATTACTGATACTCAAAAGAAACTTGCTCAAATTAAACAATCAAAAACATTATAATAAAATAATACAATTAAAATAAAAACAAATGGTAACATCATATACTGTACTAAAAGATAGAATTCAAATATTTTGTGATAATCACTACCAAATAAAAAAGTTTGGCGGTGAATTCTCAGCTGAAATTAATAATTTCGCAACAAAAGATGAAAGATATCCTATTTTATATTTATCACCAATTAATCAAAGAGTTTATGAGAATGTAACTGAATTTGATTTGGATATTTATGTTTTAGATTTAATTGATGATGATAGAAGTAATATAAATATTATTTTATCTGATACCAATCTTATCTTAAATGATTTATATAACTATTACAAAGAAGGATACGATAGTAATATCGATGTAATTGGTAATCCTTCATTATCACCATTGAATAATCAACTATTGGATTATGCAGCTGGTTGGGTAATGAGAATAACTCTTGAGGTAAATAATTACACAGCGTGTCAAATTCCATTTATTGATGGTATTCCTTACGTATCTTCAGATAATTGTCAAACAAATACATATAAATACTTAACTTGTGAAACTGTAACTGGTTGTACAAGTCTTAAAGAATACATTGCTGAACAAATTGCATTGATTCCTTCTGGAACTAGTGTAACTGGATTCTCATACGAGGCTTCTGGTAACACTTTAAGCATTGAGTTAAGTGATAATACCACTTTTGATGTAATAATCTCTGAGATGAGCGGTATGACGTTTAATGGAGCTGTATCAGCAACAACATACTACGGTGATGGTTCAAATTTAACTGGAATCAATGCAACTGAAGTAACTGGATTCACATTTAACCCTGGAAATTACCAATTAGAATTGGACCAATCAAATGATAATAATTTCTCTGTAGATTTAAGTATCTTGGCCAGCGATATGACAATCACTGGTGGTACTTATAATCCAAGTACTGGTACAGCTACATTTACTAATAATAGTGGTGGTACATTTGATGTAACTGGATTCTTAACTGGTTTTACAGATATCTATACAACTGGAGCCACTTATGATGTTTCAACTGGTGAAGCTACATTTACAAGAAATGATGGTAATAGCTACTCTGTGAGTGGATTCTATACTGGTGGAACTGATACTTATGTCACAGGATTTACAAATAATAACAACGTGTTCACCATTTCGGATAATACTGGACAGGACTTTTCAACTACATTAGATACTTTAACTGGATTAACTATTAATGGAAACTTAGATGTTACCACAATTAATGAAGTTGATACAGTTGATTTTAACCTTGCTCCAAGTGGAACTAACGGTGTTGGTAGATTAAGATGGAATGACTCTGATGGTACATTAGACCTGGGTTTAAAAGGTGGTAATGTAACA
>JBEICW010000424.1:0-3380 GCA_040383785.1 Ignavibacteria bacterium
CGAAAAGGAGGAAGACCATATTTCCTTTTCTATTATGATAAAGATAAACTTAGTTCTATAAAATGATTAATTGAATCTTATTATAATTCACTTATTATTTCTTCAATTTGTTGTATATATGATTCTAATAATTCTTTATCTTCATTTGCGTTTTCAATAACAATGTCCATAAGTTCTTCATCAGTAAAATCTTCTATTTTTTTGTCTGCATACTCCCATTCGTTAGTAAAGACATTGAAATACACTTTATCATAAGGATAAGAGTATGGTTTTTGCAATTTTGAAAGCAAATAAACTATCATTGATTTATTATCAATATTAGACATTAGCTTAGAAATAAACATTAATTCAATAAATTGAGGTTCTGTCAATTCATTAACTTTTGATATGTCAAAACTTAAATAATTTAAATCAAACCATTGCGAAATTATTAATTCTTTAACACCAGAATATTCAATAGCTTCTAATTTTGGAGTATTAAATAATGTTTCTTGTAAATTTGGATGTATCATTGAGTGTCTTTTTTAATTTAATTATTAATATATAGCTATTATTCTTTCAAAAACTCATACTCATACACTTTTGGTTTGATTTTTTCTGCTAAATCTTTTAATTTATCTCTCAAATTACCAATAAGTTTTGTGTAAGTTTCATCTGAACTTTTATTATTCATTTTCCCTTTATCATTTCTTCCTTGAAAGTATTCTCGTATATCATACAAACTTGCATTTACATTTACGTCTTTTTGTGCATGATAATATTTCCACAATTCTCTACCTGCATCAAATACGGCTGTTGCTTCTTCTGAAAAAATTAATGGTTTACTTTCTTTATTTTCTTGTTTGTCAAATAAAGTGTCATTTGAGTTTTCTTTTTTGATTTTGCCATTGATGAAATTAGACATAAAATTACTTTCAAAACGAGCTTGTGCATTTACCTCGTTCTCAGTGAAAGGTATCCAATGATTGGTGCCTTCTCTGCTTGTAATTCTATTTTGACCGTGAAATAAAGCATAAGCCAAACAATCATTTTGGAAAACTGTGTCTGTTTGCCAACCATCAGTTGGATGTAAATATTGGTCGCGGTCGTTTAACCAAGTAGCATCTATACAATTTCTAACAGAAAAATAAATTAGCCCTTCAATTAAGTTGTTGATTATAAATGAAAAATAATTTACGTGTCTTGTACCAATCTGTACTGTAAAATTTAAAAAACTATTATTTTGAAAATCAGGTGCAGGATTTTCCATAAAGCCAATTCCCGTTTTTGATTTATCATCAAATAACTTTTTCCATTTATTTATACTATCTGGTCACTCACCATAAAAAATTTTAGTGGAATTAAAATTGCCTTTTTTATCATATACATCCGTAGAAACAATATTTATTTTAGATTTTATCGCTGTATTCCAAATTGTGAAGCCAATAGGGAATTGCCCTTTTACATTATCAAAAGTATCACCTGGAACAATATATCCGTTTACATATTCAGCTAAAAAGTACTCTTTGAATTTTTTAAAATTAGTTCCATTTACAAATTTTAATTTTGAAAATTGACCTAAAATAACACCTGGCAATTTTTCATATATATTCGCCATAAACAAGGCAAATATTTCATTTGAGGCGTTACCTATTTTTGGTTTTAAAAGTTCATTTATTTTGAATTGGGTAGTTACACCACCTTTATTTTCACCTGTACCAGTAACAGTTTTTGAAGAGGTTGCTTCAGCATAAGGTGGGTTTATATACATTACCAATTTCTTACGTTTTTCAGAGTCATTAATAATATCTTGTAAACTCTTTGGTAATTTAGAGAAATCGTCGTTTAAAAAATCAAATTGAAAAACGTTATTTTTTAATAAGTTGGCTCCGTGGTCTATACGTTCATGAATTACATTCACATCTGCTTGGTCAAGCGTACTTGCGTAAATGTTGTATTTATTTGTTAAACCTGCTAAAAGATTACCTGTACCTGCTGCACAATCCCAGATGTAATATTCATCTTGCCAATCTTCTCCTAAGTAATCAGTAAGGTATTTTTGAGAAAGTTCAACCCAAATACGAGGTGTAAAAAAAGCTCCTTTACGTTCTCTAATATCTTGCGGAACTAATAAATCTCTACGTTCAATAATATAATCTTGAAATTCTTTAACAGGTGGACGTTTATAGCGTTTCCAGAAATGTAAATAGGTGTCTTTATTTTTTAAGCGTATTGTTGCATCGAACATTTGATGAAGATTCTCCTTAGCTATTTTGTAACCCTCAAGTTGAAAGACAACAAATAAATTATCACGAATTGAAAAATCATCTTCAATATTTTGAGTGTCCTTATCATCTACAAATAAATCAGCCAAATAAAAATCACTATCCAAGATATTTGCTTTCTTTAATTCATCCCAATTAACATCAATAATCGGTTTAACTGTCTCTAACCAACGTAAATATAGAGGAATGAAATTATTCTTATTTATCTTTAATTTACTTGTTGTAGTTGCTTTTGCAATGTTGTTATTAATAAAGGATAGTAATTCTTTTTCATCTTTCTGATAATCGTAAACGTAAGTGTGTTGTTTAAGAGTTGCTTCAACACGTTCTTTAATTAAAAGAAACTCTTTTGTTTCGTGGTTACTTGGTGTAACATTCCAATTAAAGTCGTTAATGTAGAATATATCCTCAATGTTTATGTATGGAACAAACGCAATTTTCTTGAAATCAAAAGCACCTAAGAAAGCAGGTGGCATTGTTTTATCAAAAGTTCGAGCTTTACCAATCGTTAAAATCAATTGAACAAACATATTTGAAACATCAAAGTTGCCTGTTTTTGCCTCCGCCCATAATAATGGTGTTCTTCCGAACAAATTATCTTGTTTTGGAAAAACTGTAAAATCAATATTACCTAAAATCTCAGTTGTGTCAAATATCTTAAACCAATCAACACCAACTTTATTTTTAAGTTCTTCTTCTCTTATGTTTTTGTATTTCATTCTGCCTGTTTTCTTTTTTGATAATTGTTTCAGAAGTTAAAATATTATCTTACTAACACTTAAATAAGTACTCAACTGAAGGCGAAAGATAATAAAATGAAAGTAAATATGATGAAGTTCCTCTGTAATATATAAAAAGTATGTTTAAGTTCCAAACACTACATTACCGCTTAGAAGTACATAAAAATATCATAATTGAACTATAAAAATTAATATATTTGAAACTCAAAAAAATCAATCAAATGAAAAAATCATTACTATATGTTTTAACTCTGTTCTTATGCTCTTCATTTATATTCAATAATTTTGAGTTAGAGGATGATATGGGAATGACTCCAGTATATAATTCAAGTGAATACATAGTATTTAGCCATAAAAAACAAATTAAAATTGGAGA
>JBEICW010000425.1:0-3359 GCA_040383785.1 Ignavibacteria bacterium
AATCAAAAAGAAGTTGAAATAAATTTATTTGGAGTTAGTTCTAATATTTTACAATCAAATAGTGTAGTTAATTCACCAAAAGAATATACATTTTTTGCAACAAATCAAGGACTTTTAAGATTAGATAGTAGAAATAGAGCAAATCCTTCTTTTATAAGTAGTGAAATTTATAATTTATGCAGATATAACGAAAGAAATTCTTCTTTAATTTTGATAAAGAATCTACCTAATGGCTCTGTGATAGATTTCGCAGATAACGAAACTGGTGATATAAAAAGTTCTTACTCAATAAATTATAAAATTATGAGTTTGTTGCCACTGTAATTTTAATAATAAAAATGATTAAAATAAATAACTTTAAATATATAAAATGCACTAAAACAAGTTTCAAAGCGTATTTACATATTTGTTATTTTCTCATCTTTCCAAAATCTTTTATTTTTAATATACTTGATAATATGCTAAAAAAATACAGTCTCATAATTTACATTTTAATTTCATTTTTTACTTTTAATTCTATTACATTTGCAAGTAAAATTTTAATTCCAATGGATTTGGTGCAAACCGACCATCTAAAATCTTATGGAATAGCATTTTATTCTATTAATAAAGGTTATGTTGTAGATTGGCTACTAAATTACAGAAATGGCTCATTTATGTTAGATGATTTAGGTGATTTAGCTACAGAATGTAGAATTAGAGGCGTTTATTTCGAAAAAATTAGTGACAGTCAAGCTTCTGCAATTATTGATGAAATAAAAAAAGAAGAAGCGAATATGGATGTAATGAAGTTAGAAAAAGCTCCAAAAGTAGCAGTTTATGTAACCCCAGGTAATCAACCTTGGGATGATGCAGTAAGATTAGTTCTTGAATATGCAGAAATACCTTACGATATGGTCTGGGACGAAGAAGTATTAACCGGCAAATTAAAAAACTACGATTGGATTCACTTACATCACGAGGATTTTACCGGACAATTTGGAAAATTTTGGGTAAATTATAGAAACGAACCTTGGTATCAACAGCTTAAGTTAACTAATGAAGCAATGGCTCAAAAACTTGGATATGGTAAGGTATCTGAAATGAAAAAAGCGGTAGTTTCTTCCCTTAGAGCATTTATTGCGAATGGTGGTTTTATGTTTGCTATGTGTAGTGCAACCGATTCTTTCGACTTAGCTTTATCTGCTTTAAATACAGACATTTGCGAAACTCCATTTGATAATGACCCAATAGATTATAGTTATAAATCAAAATTAGATTTTAATGAAACTTTAGCGTTTGAAAAATTTAATATATTTACAGAGCCAACACTTTATGAATTTTCAGATATTGATTGCGGTTTTGACCAAGCCGGAGTTATTGGTGAAGTAAATGATTATTTTACATTATTTGACTTCTCTGCAAAATATGACCCAGTTCCAACTATGTTAACTCAAAACCATGCAAACGTAGTTAAAGGATTTTTAGGACAAACAACTGCATTCAAAAAAGAATTTATCAAAAAGTCAGTTTTGATATTGGGTATGAAGGAAAGTAGTGAAGAAGTAAAATACCTTCACGGTAATCTTGGGCGAGGTTTTTTTACTTGGTATGGCGGTCATGACCCTGAAGATTATAGACACGCTGTAGGTGATGCACCAACTGTAGTTTCATTATACAAACAAAGCCCAGGTTATAGACTAATTCTAAACAATGTACTTTTCCCTGCTGCAAAAAAGAAAAAACAAAAAACGTAAGTTATTGTCTTTTAAAATTAGTTAATAATTATTTATAATAGTTTTAATAATATTTATCATTATTAGGTCAAGTGGTTTCGCTTGACCTTTTTTTGTTATAAATTTAAATATGAAAATTATACTAAAAGATAGTTATACCAAAAAACAAAAATATTGGTCAATTTATCGTAAATTACTGTAATTTTCTTAATTTTGAAGATATTATTATATAAAATCATAAATTAAATTATTAAAAATTAAAGTAAAGATAAAATGGCAGGATATCCTTTCGATTCGATTGAACCCAAATGGCAAAATTATTGGGAAGAAAATGAAATTTTCAAAGTTAAAATAGTCCAAGATAAACCCAAATATTATGTTTTAGATATGTTCCCCTACCCATCTGGGACTGGGTTACATATTGGGCACCCGGAAGGTTACACAGCAACTGATATAGTTGCTCGTTACAAAAAAATGAAGGGCTTTAATGTGCTTCACCCAATGGGATTTGATGCATTTGGTTTGCCCACCGAAAGATATTCTATGAAAACAGGCATTCACCCCGAAATTGCCACTGCAAAGAATATTGAAAACTTTACTCGTCAATTGAAATCAATTGGTTTTAGTTACGATTGGACAAATATAGTCAATACAACTGACCCTGAGTATTACAAATGGACTCAATGGATGTTTTTGACTATTTATAACGCGTATTATGATAGAGAAGAGCAAACTGCAAAACACATTGATGAATTGCCAATTCCGGAACATATCACTGACCCACTTGCTATTCAAGAATATCAAGATAAATTCCGTTTAGCATATATTGCTATGATACCAGTGAATTGGTGTGAGGCTTTGGGGACAGTATTGGCAAATGAGGAAGTTGACGAGTGGAAAGAGAAAGGTTATGAAGTTGAACGCCGCCCTATGCGTCAATGGATGTTGCGTATCACGGAATATGCAGATAGATTACTTGACGATTTAGATTTGGTGAAGTGGCCCGTATCTACTATGGATATGCAGAAAAATTGGATTGGCAAAAGTGAAGGTGCAGAAGTAGATTTTGGTATTGATGGTATGGACGATAAATTGCGTATTTATACAACTCGCCCTGATACTATGTTTGGTGCTACTTATATGGTAATTTCACCAGAACACCCATTAGCAAATACTTTAATCACTGACGAAAATAGAGACAAAGCTGAAGATTACATCAAACAAGCTGCGTTCAAGAGTGATTTAGAAAGAAGTGAATTAAGCAAAGAAAAAACTGGCGTTTTCACCGGCTCTTTTGCGATTAATCCAGCAAATAGTGCTAAAATCCCAATTTTGATAGCTGATTATGTATTGGCAAGTTATGGTACAGGTGCTATTATGGCTGTTCCTGGACATGACCAAAGGGATTATGAATTTGCAAAAAGTTTTGATTTGAAAATTGTTCAAGTTGTGGCTCCAGCTATTGGAGAATCGGTTAGTTTGGAAAATGAAGCATATACAGAATATGGAATTGCAATTAATTCAGAAACTTGCGATTTTAGTATTGATGGAATGCCGACTGCTGAAGCAAAAGCTAAAATGATAGATTGGCTTGAAGCTAATAAACTTGGTAATCGTAAAGTTCAATTTAGATTGAGAGATTGG
>JBEICW010000426.1:0-3350 GCA_040383785.1 Ignavibacteria bacterium
CTGCGAAGAAACTACCCCGTCAGCTAAAGCTGCCACCCCTTCATAAAACGAAGGGGAATTAAAAATAAGGCAAAAATCGTGAAGTATCGTGAAGTTTTTTGTGAAAAACGCTAATAATAGTGCAATTAGTGCAAATAATGCTAAAAAAGTAAAAAGTCAAGCGAGTCGTTTTGGCCTACCAATGAGCAATAATGAACAAACAAGAACGACTTTACTAAAAAATAATTGTGAATTGAATACTTAAATTTACTCAATATGTACAAAATCAAACCATATAAACGAATTGTATGCCTGACGGAAGAAACTACCGAAACACTCTATAATCTTGGATTAGATGAGTTGATTGTTGGTATTACTCGCTATACTTTTCGCCCAGCAATTGCTCGCAAAACCAAACCAAAAGTATCGGGATATATTGATGCGAAGTTTGATAAAATCATAGCACTTCAGCCCGATTTGGTGATTACTTGGTCGGATTTGCAAGCCGATATTACTGCAGAATTAATTAGACGTGGGGTTGAAGTGATTTGCTTTAATCATAGGGATATTAATGGCATTTTGTCTATGATTTATAAACTTGGCTCATTGCTTGGAGAAAGTGAAAAAGCTGAAAAGTACATTGAAAAATTAGTTGCTAACCTCGAAAATGCTAGACTAATTGGCGAAAATAGAAAACATAGACCCAAAGTGTATTTCGAAGAATGGTACGACCCACTAATTTCAGGCATTACGTGGGTTAGTGAAATTATAGAACTATGTGGTGGCGATGATGTTTATATTCAAAATCGTCATTTTTATGATGCAAAACGTAGGATAATACCTACATTTGAAGATGTAATTCCACGTAATCCAGATATTATGATTGCCTCGTGGTGTGGCAAAAAGTTCAAAAAAGACATGGTATTAAGCAGAGTTGGTTGGGATAATATCAACGCAATCAAAAACAACGAAATATACGAAATAAAATCAGAAATAATACTCCAACCAGGACCTGCTGCCTTAACCGATGGGGTAGAAATTATTATGAATATTATTGATAATTGGGAAAAGAAATAAGGGTAGAAAATCAAAGTAGAAAAAATATTCCCTATCTTTAAAAAAATGGGGAATATTTTCTAAATTACTTACTTTTTAATTAATTTGACGGTTTCAATTCTGCGGTCAGAACTTTCTAATATTAAACAGTTGTAATCTTCTAATTCTACAATTTCATTTTTAGCTGGGATTTTGCCTGAATAGTTTAATATATACCCGCCAACTGTATCATAATCTTCTGATTCTTTGATTGGTAGTTGCAAATATTCATTGACATCTTCTATAGTTAGTCCTGCACTAACTATAAATTCATTTTCGTTAATTTGCTCTACAAGTGGTTTTTCTTCATCATATTCATCTTGTATTTCACCAACTATTTCTTCGATAATATCTTCTAAGGTAACCAAACCAGCAGTTCCACCAAATTCATCTCTAACTATTGCGATATGGATTTTGCGAACTTTGAATCTATCTAAAACTGTTTTTATCATCTCAGTTTCATCAACAAAAAATGCAGGTCGCATCAAATCAGCCAATACGAATAAATTAGGGTATTGTAGCGTAGTAAGTAAATCTTTGGTATATATAATTCCAACAATATTATCTAATGATTTATTATAAACTGGTAGGCGTGAATATCCTTCTTCAATTACTAAATCAATAATAGTTTGCAATTTCATACTTTGTTCAATTGCAATCATTTTGTTTCTTGGTATCATTATTTTTCGAATTGGGGTTTCCGAAAATTCAAACACATTTTCAAGTAATTCTTTCTCTTCTTCAGAGAGTCCGCTACTCTCATCACTTTCTTGTATTAAATATCTAATTTCTTCGGAGGTATGCAGCCCACTTTCTCCACTCAAATGACCAAATCCCATTAATTTAACAATGTAATTTGCAAATTTATTCAAACTCCAAATAAATGGTTTAAATATATTATAAAACACAACTAATGGCAAACTAACAAAAAATGAGGTTTGTTCAGGTCTTTGGATTGCAACAGTTTTTGGGGCTAATTCTCCAAATACAATGTGTAAAATAGTTATTGTCAAAAAGGCAATTGGCAATGATATTTGATGCGCTAACTTATCTTCGATGTGAAAACCAAAATAGTCCAAAAGTCCTATGATAATAGAACTAACAACACTTTCCCCTATCCAACCAAGACCTAACGAGGCAAGAGTGATACCGAGTTGAGTTGCCGATAAATACGCATCTAAATTATTTAAGATATTTAGAGTGATTTTAGCTAAACTATTCCCTTCTCTACTTTTGATTTCGACTAAGGAATGTCTTACTTTTACAATTGCAAATTCTGCAGCAACGAAAAATCCATTTAGAAACACAAAAAATAATGTTAATAGTATATCACTTATCATATTATTAAATCCTTAATTTCAACAAATATTTTCATATTAATTTTTTATTACCTAATAATTTAATAATTTTAGTGATTTTAAGGACATTTTTTTGTCAAAATGATACGAATAATATTCCACAAAAAAATTAATTAAATCGTGAAATAAAATATTATCAAGTTGCTTTTCTAAATCTAAGTATTTTTCGGCGTTTTGTAACGTCTGAATGCTCTGACTACCATCTTCGCTCATAATATTTTCTATAACCTCTTCTAAGATTTGTATAAATGACAAAGTTTCAATATTCAATTTAATACTTTTTACTATAAAATCGTAATTATTTTTTACTGGTGTTAAATCTTCTAAAGAAACTGTGATTTTTTGGTGAGTATTATTAATGTTGTTATTCTTATTTTTATTGATTTCGTTTTTCAAATTAAAACTTTTAACTTCGTAATTTATTCTATCAAAATTAAATTTAAATCCCATTAATTCTGTATATTTTAATAAGAATTCAATCAGATTCAAATAAGTATTTATTTCAATATTATCATTTTTTATTAAGTATTCTTTTGCCATTTCATAAGCTTGTTCATTGATTTGCTCTTTGGATAGAGTAAAATCTAAAACTTCCAAAATAATATAAGTGGTGGCAATTCGATAAATATCATTATAAATATTTCTAAATTTGTAAGCAAATGAAGATTCAGAAAGAAGTTGAATTTCTCTATTATTTTTGAAATAATATGTAAAAGAGCCGATGGTACTTGCTTCGATAGAAGCACCAAATTTATTATTTTTACTAAAGGCACCTTTTGCTATAAATGATATTTTTCCCATTTCTTTGGTAAATACACGCAAAATCTTACTGCTATCACTGTATTTTATAGCACTTAAAATTATACCTTCATTTGTATTAATGTTCATTATGTTTTATTTTACTTTTGATTTTATTAC
>JBEICW010000427.1:0-3349 GCA_040383785.1 Ignavibacteria bacterium
ATAATTTAATTTATTTAGAATTATCAGATTAATATAAAGTTTACATATAAATATAAAATTAAATGCGTCCTAATCATAGATATTTAAACACTAAAAGATTAATTAAATCGACCGAAGATATTAAGTTGATGGAAAAATCTTGTAGATTACTTGCTCAAACATTATCATTAGTGTCTAAATATGTAAAAGAAGGTATTGAAACCTTAGAGTTAGATGCCATAGCAGAAGATTTTATTCGTTCTAAAAATGGTATACCTGCTTTTAAAGGTTTCAAAGGTGATAGTAAATTTCCAGACTTTCCTAGTTCTCTATGTATATCAGTTGAAGAAGTTGTAGTTCACGGAATTCCAAGTAAAAGAAAACTTAAAAATGGTGAAATAGTAACTATTGATTGTGGTGTTTTGCTTAATGGATTTTATGGTGATAGTGCCATTACGCTTCCAGTTGGTGAAATTAGCGATGAAAAAAAGAAACTATTACGTGTGACGGAAGAATCTTTATTTTTAGGTTTAGCTAAAGCAAAAGATGGAAATAAAGTATATGATATTTCTAAAGCTGTACAAGAACATTGCGAAAAAAATGGTTTTTCATTGACAAGAGAATTAGTTGGTCATGGAATTGGTAAAAAATTACATGAAGATCCAGCAATTCCAAACTTTGTTCCACCTTTGATGCATAGAAATAACTTCCCTAATATAAAGTTAGAAGAAGGAATGACTTTAGCAATCGAACCAATGGTTCATATCGGCAAAAAAGAAGTTACTTCATTATCTGATGGTTGGACAATTGTAACTGTTGATGGTAAACCTGCTGCACATTTTGAACATACAGTATTGGTACAAAAAGGTGAACCAATTATTTTAACTTTAAGAGATTAATACAAATAAATGGCTAAACAAGATCTAATAAGAGTTGATGGTATTATCGATGAAACTTTACCTAATACTCAATTCAAAGTAAAATTTGAAAATGGGCATATTGTATTGGCTCATATCTCAGGTAAAATGAGAATGAATTTTATTAAAATTCTACAAGGTGATAAGGTTACTGTTGAATTGTCTCCTTATGACTTGACTAAAGGTAGAATTGTATATAGATATAAGTAATTATACTAATTACTCGTAATACGAAAGAAAATTAATATTTTAGGATTGTTATTATGAATGTGCAAGCATCTGTAAAAAAAAGAAACCCTGACGACAAAATTGTACGTCGTAAAGGTAGAGTATATATTATAAATAAAAAAAATCCAAGATTTAAACAAAGACAAGGTTAATATTTAAGAGGTTTATTGTGGCTCGTATTTCGGGTGTAGACTTACCAAAAAATAAAAGAGGTGTAATTGGTCTTACTTACATTTATGGAGTAGGAGATTATACTGCGACTCAAATATTAGCAACTGCTGGTATTGATGAAAGCAAAAAAGTTGGTCAATGGACTGATGATGAAGTCGCAAAAATAAGAATGGCTATTGATAATTATTTGGTTGAAGGTCAATTAAGATCTGAAGTTCAAATGAATATCAAAAGATTGATGGATATCGGCTGTTATAGAGGTTTGAG
Organism: Ignavibacteria bacterium; assembly: GCA_040383785.1. Classification (GTDB taxonomy): domain Bacteria; phylum Bacteroidota; class Ignavibacteria; order Kapaibacteriales; family UBA2268; genus JBDNHS01. Next base: position 1,563 of record JBEICW010000427.1, read on the forward strand.
ACATAGAAGAGGACTTCCGGTTAGAGGTCAAAGAACAAGAACTAACTCTAGAACAAGAAAAGGTAGAAGAAAAACTGTTGCTGGAAAGAAAAAAGCTACTAAATAATAGTCTGCTTTTTATAAAAGTAAAATCTTATAATATTATTATTATGTTAGATTTGTTTTAAAAAATTACATAATTATTAATATTGTTATTAAAGAGATTAATAATATAATACTTAACTTCATAGTTAGTATATAAATTAAAATATATAATTAATCTAATTTTAAAAATTGAAAATTCTTTGGGTAAAAAAGAGTGGCAAAGAAAAAAGTTAAAAAGAAAGTAGTATCCGATATACACGGTAAAGCATTTGTTAAAGCTTCTTTTAATAATGTAATTGTAACAGTTACTGACACTTATGGTAATACTTTATCATGGTCTTCTTCTGGCAAAAATGGTTTTAAAGGTTCTAAAAAGAATACACCTTATGCTGCACAAGTATCTGCTGAAAAAGCAGGTAAAGAAGCTTATGATATGGGTTTAAGAAAAGTTGATGTAGTAGTTCATGGACCAGGTTCTGGTAGAGAAGCGGCTGTAAGAGCCCTTTCTGTTGCTGGTTTAGAAGTACATACTATTGTAGATAGAACTCCAGTTCCTCACAATGGTTGTCGTCCTCCAAAAAGAAGAAGAGTTTAATATGCAATTATTATTTATTTGATCAAAGAATAGATATTTAAAAACATTACCTCTTCCATTTTATTAACATAAAAAAGAACTTTTAAATATGAATATTTACATACAAATGCCTGAAAAGGTTCATATTGAAGAAACTTCAAGTAAGAATCATGCAAGATTTGTTCTTCAACCCTTGGAACAAGGTTATGGTGTAACAATTGGAAATTCCTTAAGAAGAGTTTTATTGTCTTCTATACCTGGAACTGCTATTATTGGTTTGAAAATTACAGATGTATTGCATGAATTTCAAACTATTTCAGGTGTTATTGAGGATACAACTGATGTGATTTTAAATATTAAACAAATTAAAATCAATCATATTGATAAAAAATTAAATAGAATTAATCTACACATTAAAGGTCCCGGCGTTTGGAAAGCTTCTGATATACAAGAAGCAGCCTCTGGCTTGATTGAAGTTATGGATCCAGATTTAGTGATTTGTCACTTAGCTGATGATGCTGATTTTGATGTAGAGTTAAGATTAGCACGTGGAAAAGGTTATGTACCTGCTGAGGAGCAAGTAATTACTGATTTCCCTGTTGGTATGTTGCCAATTGACTCTATTCATACTCCAATCAAAAACGTAGTATTCCACGTTGACCCTTTTAGAGTTGGTCAAAAAACTGATTATGAAAAGTTAATTCTTGATGTAATTACTGATGGAACAATATCACCTGTAGAAGCACTTCACACTTCTGCTAAAGTTTTAAATGACCACTTCAGATACTTTATAGCATTTGAAGAAGAAGAAGAAATTAGAATCCCTACTGCTTCAGTGGAAGATGATACTAAACAAGCTGAAATTAATAGAATTAGAAAAATATTATTAACTCCAGTTGAAGATTTAGAATTATCAGTAAGAGCACACAATTGCTTAAAAGCAGCAAACATAAAAACATTATCTGGATTGGTTGCATTACAAGAATCTGAATTATTAAAATTCAGAAACTTTGGTAAAAAATCATTATCAGAATTAGGTGAAGTTGTTGCTAATTCAGGCTTAGAATTTGGTATGAATGTAGAATATTATTTAAGAGAAGAACCAAAATCTCTAATTATTGAATAATAG
>JBEICW010000428.1:0-3348 GCA_040383785.1 Ignavibacteria bacterium
CACCTATAATAATATTGAAAATTAAAAATAATAAAAAATATATATTTACAAGTTTTATTGTGTTTTTAGTTGCTATAGCTTCAAATAATGCTGCAATGGCCGCATAATATAATTTAGTCAAGCCTATTAAAAGCAGTAAAGATATTGCAACTATGTGTTTGCTAAAATTAAAACTAAGTATTTTATATTGAAATATGAAATATGAAATTAAAGATAAAATCAAAATCAGAATTAAACCAAAACAAATAATTTTAAAAATCAATTTATTGAACATCTTTTTATTAAATGACTCTTTAAATTGGATAATGTGTTTAAATCCTATATAGTTTTGAAAAATAGAAAATGGCGCCAAAAAAAAATTACATAGATAATAATAATCCCCAAACTCTTTAATTCCAAACATTTCGTTAAAAATAAAGCGATCTCCAAAGGATAAAAAAGAAAATATTAATATGGATAAAAAAAAGTGTAAAAAATATCCTTGAATTTCATTTTTTGAAAAATCTTTATTATACTGAAAAATTACAGTCTTTCTTAAAAAATATAAAGATATTAAAAAACCTATTATAATAACAATTAATAAAATGGTCGTTACAGGGAATAAGAACTCGAATTTTAATAAAAAAATGGATATAAAAAAAAGAATTATTTTCCAAAAATTAACTATAATTTGAGCAATAAAAAAATCTGAATTTAATCTGAAAATTGTAAAAATTAACATCAAATTTGAAATGCTGTAAGTTGCTATGAAAAGGAGAATAAAATTTATTGGGATTTCTGAGAATAAATATTTAAATGAAATCGTTCCTGTAATAGAAGTAAAAAGTGAAATCCATAATATGGATTTTATTTGATAATTTTGTGTCTTAATAATATTAGACGATCCCGCACTTGAAAGTCTAATAAAAACTTGCTCAAACCCCAAAAGTCCAAAAATATACATAAAAGACAAATAGGTAATAATTAACGAAAACTGTCCGAACTGGATTGGGGATAATACGATTTTTAAAATGATGTTGGATAAGAAAAACCCTCCAGCTCCAGCAATAATAACAAAAAGAGAAGAATGGTCTATTATTTTTTTTATTGTCATTTTAAACTTATTATACCAAAAAAGGATGTTTGAAAAAATCAACATCCTTTCTAACTTTTATGGAAAATATAATTATAATCTTTTTGCTAAAACTTTTTCTAGCTCTTTATAAATAATTTCATTTGTATTGAAAAAAGGATCGTATTGACCATCTTTTATAGCCATTGTGGCTGTAGAAGTTGCTGAGTCATATTTAATAAAATCATTTGCTTTGAAATATTTGTCAAAATTCATACGATCGATATAAAATGTTCTTCCTTCGAAATTTATTTCAACTGAATTAATTATTATTGGTGCTTGTGTTTTGTTTGAACTTATATCTAATCGAAAATCGTTTGGAGTCACACCTTCAGGAATACTAAATATAACTTTTTGAGCTGTTTGACTTCCTTTTACTCCCGCATAAACCGTATGTTGATCATCAAAATAAGAAATTGAAGCGTCTTTATAAAAAAGAATTAATTCATCATCTTTTTGTATAACCAAATCTACTACTACATCAAATGTATTGGCTTTTACTTCTTCAACTGATAACACTTCCTCCTTCTTTGCTTCATTTTTACAAGAAACAAATACAAATGGTAAAAATAAACTAACTAGAATTACTTTTGCTTTCATTTTAAAAATTTTATGCAAAAATATATTTTTTTCTTTTATTTAAGAATGATTACCTGTGTTTTTATGAAACATATCCTTTAAAAAAAGTAGTTTTATAATCATTAACTTTTTTATATTACTTTTATATAAAAAGATTTTTTATGCAAAAAATATATTCTAAATATCATTTTGTTCTTGTGTTTAACTACAAACTCACATACTATCACTTTTGCAGATCCTAATTTTAAATCTGCATTATTATCAGCAACCACAGAAAATTACATTGCAACACGATTTGATTCAAATTATGGTTGTTATCGAAGTATAAAAGTTGATTATAATGATGATGGTGAAATTCAATTAGACGAGGCATTGTCTATTGACGGACTAAATTTAAGTTCCATTAAAAATATTAGTGCCTTATCTGAAATTTATTTGTTTTCAAATCTTGAAGGTTTAGATTGCTCTAACAATTTGCTTAAAACACTAATTTTTAGTGGAACTATTACAACCGCACGTATGAGATTAAATTGTAGTAATAACCAATTATCGCAACTGAATATTGCAAGTCTAACAAATCTATTTGAATTGAGTTGTCAAAACAACCAGCTAAAAACATTAGATATACTAGGTTTCAGAAAACTTAGAGAAATAAATTGTAGTCACAACCAACTTACAACATTAATCGTAAATGCCCAAGTTGAGTACTGCCAAGTTTATCTGGATTGGAGTAACAATTTGTTATCTTCTTTATATATGTATGGGAATGATGTAAATTCTTTGAAATGTAATAATAATTTACTTACTTCAAAGATTTGCACGGCGATATTGGTTATGTGGATTGTAGTTATAACTTATTATCTTCTATTGATTTATCCCGTTTAGCTAATTTAAAAATTGTATTGTCAAAATAATTTTATAACAACTTTACAAATACATATTACTCCTTGGTATAATTCTGGTTTCGGGAATGAGATAAATTGTTCTAATAACAGTTTGATTCTATTAGATTTGCAAAATAATAAAAATGAAGGTGTCATAGATTTTAGTAATAATCCAAACCTAAAACATATGTGTCAGGATGCAAACCAAATAACGTCTATAAAAGATTTAGTTACTCAATATGGCTATACAAATTGTATTGTTGATTCTTAATACTTATTATCTAGTGAAAGTTTAAATAAAAATAATGAGGTACTTATTTATCCAAATCCAGTAAAAGAAATTTTAAATATAGCAAATAATCCAATCATAAAAATTTCATCAATATCAGTTTTTAATACCCTAGGACAGCTTGTTTTAATAAAATCAGATTACAAAGATTTGGAAACTATCGATGTTTCATTTTTAAAATCTGGAAATTTTTATTTGAAAATGCTTACTGATAAAGGAATTTTTATGTCCAAATTTATAAAGGAATAAATACTATATTTAATAACTAAATTCCTTTATTATTGGTAATCGTCTTTAATTTAATCCTTCATTTGAAGAATCTTCTTCAAATGTGAAAGATCTAAAACCTATTTTAAGCACTAAATTTATTACTAAATCCTGCACTTCATAGAGAATTTAAGCTTTGTATCGATTAAATTGACCGAGTTATTAACAATTTTATAATTTCACACCCTTATTAATCAATACTTTAAAAAAGTCATGAA
>JBEICW010000429.1:0-3344 GCA_040383785.1 Ignavibacteria bacterium
AAGGGTCAATGCCATTGACCCTTACAAAGGGAAGAAATTGCCTTCGACTACGCTCAGTCAACGGTCATTATTCGGTGGCCCTTCGTAGTCGAAACTACAAAAAAAGCACATTGGGCGAGCCGCCCGTTCTACCCATTTTTTCTTTTTCTTGCTCCTCTCCAAATCTGTGATTTGTGGGGTGATTATATATAATCACGGGGAGGGGTTTCTTTGTCAAGCGAGACGCTTGACCTACCTTTTACAAAAAAGGACGGGAGACCCGTCCACTACATTAAAGATTAGAGTATCAATCACACAAATTGTTAATAAATATTAAAATAATTGAAAATATTAACAAAAATATTTTTCTTTTTCATTGATTTTTCGTAATTTTGTGTTCTTATTATAATTTATTTCAGGAATTGAAATGATAGACAAAAATCAAAAAGCAGAAATAGTTGCAAAACATGGTGCAACAGCTAATGATACAGGTAGATCAGAAGTACAAGTGGCTTTATTAACTCAAAGAATTAATGAATTATCACAACACTTGTTACAACACAAAAAAGACAATCACTCTCGTAGAGGTTTGATTAATATGGTTAGTAAAAGACGTAGAGTTCTTAACTATTTAATGAAAACAGACATCAGCCGTTACAGAAGTGTTATCGCTACCTTAGGATTACGTAAGTAATTTGAAATTAAAATTAAAACGGTGAATTTTCGCCGTTTTTTTTTGGTATTTTTTAAATTTGGCGATTTTAAACTTTGAATCTTATTAATTGTTTAATTTTTTATAGGTGCTAAGTAGGTATTGGTTTTACTCCAAAGCTTAGCAACTTTCTTATTTATATAGTTTTTATATAGTGTAATATTATGAGTGTAGTAAAAGTATCTAAAGTAATAGATGGTAGAGAGTACTCGATTGAAGCTGGCAAATATGCTCGCTTTGCAAGTGGTGCTGTAATGATTAGCAGTGGCGAAACAATGGTATTAGTTACTGTTGTTGCTTCTGAAAAAGAGATGTTAGACATCGACTTTTTGCCTTTGCAAGTAGAATATCGCGAAAAAATGGCTTCGGCTGGTAAAATCCCTGGTGGATTTTTGAAACGTGAAGGCAGACCTTCAGATAAAGAGATTTTAACAGCAAGATTAATCGATAGACCTTGCCGTCCTATGTTCCCTAAAGATTGGCACTTTGATACTCAAATCGTTGCTCAAGTATTCTCTGCAGAACCAGATGTGGATCCAGAAAATATAGTTGCTGTCGGAGTTTCGGCTGCTTTGATGATTTCGGATATTCCATTTAATGGACCTATCGCAGAAGTTAAAGTTGGTAGAATTGATGGCAAATTTATTTTAAATCCTTCAATCGCTCAATTAGAAACTTGTGATATTAATATGACTATCGCTGGTACGGACAAATCTATCGTAATGGTAGAAGGCGAATCTAATGAAATCAGCGAAGCTGAATTTGTATCGGCAATTGAATATGCTCATACTCAAATTAGAGAATTTAATGCATTACAAAATGAATTATATGCTTTAACATCAAAACCTAAAAGAACTTACACTGTAAAAGAAATTCCTGAAGAAATTATCAATACAGTTAAAAATGAAATTTCTGCGGAATTAAAAGAATTTGTTTATTCTGATACAACTAAAGCAGAACGTTCTGAAAGAAGAAGCCAAATCAAGTTAAAAGCTCAAGAGAAATTAATTGAAGTTTATGGCGAAAATGAAGAATATACTGGCAAATTAGAAAAATACGCTGCGACTTTGTTCTCTAAATTAGAAAAACAAGCAATGCGTGAAATGATTTTGGTTGATGGCGTTAGATTAGACGGTAGAAATACTACTCAAATCCGTCCCATCGCTTGCGAAACTGGATTATTGCCACGTGCACATGGTTCGGCATTATTCACACGTGGTGAAACTCAATCATTAACTACTGTAACATTAGGTACAAGCCGCGATGAGCAAATGATTGATGGATTACTTCCAACTACCACAAATAGATTCTACTTACAATACAATTTCCCTCCATTCAGTGTGGGTGAAACTGGTAGATTTGGTGGTGTATCTCGTAGAGAAGTAGGACACGGAAATTTAGCAGAGAGAGCTTTAAAAATCGTATTGCCAAGTGCAGATGATTTTGGTTATACTTTGAGAATTGTTTCTGATATTTTAGAATCAAATGGTTCATCATCTATGGCGACTGTTTGTGCGGGTAGTTTAGCATTATTTGATGCTGGTGTGCCGATGCCTAAAGCAGTTTCTGGTATAGCAATGGGCTTGATTTTAGAAGGCGATAGATATGCTATTTTAAGTGATATTTTGGGTGATGAAGATTTTCTTGGCGATATGGATTTCAAAGTTGCTGGTACTTCAAATGGTATTACTGCTTGCCAAATGGACATCAAAATCGAAGGTTTATCTTTAGAAATTTTGACTAAAGCATTAGCTCAAGCAAACGAAGGAAGATTACATATTTTGGGTGTGATGAACGAACACATGTCAGCTCCAAATACTGAAATATCTAAATACGCTCCAAGATTTACTAAAATCCAAATTCCAAGAGATACTATCGGTGCTGTTATCGGTACTGGTGGCGAAACAATAAGAGGAATTATCAAAGAAACTGGCGTTGAGATTAATATTGATGATGATGGTACAGTTACAATCGCAGCAACTTCGCAAGAAGCAAGTGATGCAGCTCAAGCAATCATTATGGGATTAACTCTAAAACCAGAATTGGACGCAGTTTATCCGAACGCATTAGTGAAAGAAGTTAGAGAAGGTTTGGGTGCAATTATGGAATTTATGCCAGGCAAACAAGCATTATTACATATTTCACAAATCGCACACGAAAGAGTAAATAACGTAGAAGATTATATCAAAGTTGGCGAAAGATTTGATGTTCAATTAATAGAAATTACTCGCGATGGTAAGTTCAGACTAAGCAGAAAATCACTTCTTCCACGCCCAGAAAGAACAGAAAGCAGACCACCAAGAGAATATAACGACAATAGAAATGATAATCGTGGTAACGACAATCAAGGCAACGAAAGAAGATAATTGAATCTTCTAACTGAAAAGAAATATAAAAACCTCCCAAAGTCTATTGCTTTTGGGAGGTTTTTTTTTAGAATTTGATTTAATTGAATTTAGTAGTTTAGCAAAATAAAAATTAATGAATTAGATAACGCACCCTCTTTAATCAGAGCTAATTTTCCTTTGTAATTACCATCTGCATAGTAAATTTTATCACCTTCAATAATCAGAGCTAATTTTCCTTTGTAATTACCATCTGCATAGTAAATTTTATCGCCCTCATTAATAAAAGCAGGTTTTCCCTTATAATT
>JBEICW010000430.1:0-3332 GCA_040383785.1 Ignavibacteria bacterium
AGAAAAATATTACTAATCCAATTTTAATCTACATAAATTGGCAATTCAATTGTAAATGTAGTTCCGTGATTTAACATAGTTTCTCTGACATAAATTTTGCCGTTGTGGTATTCTTCGATAATCCTTTTACATAGAGATAAACCCAATCCCCAGCCACGCTTTTTGGTAGTAAATCCAGGGTTAAATATCTGATTTTTAACTTTTGAGGTCATTCCTCTGCCGGTGTCTGAGATATTTATAACTATAAAATAATCACTCTTTTTTGCTTCTATTGTTATAGTTCCTGACTTTCTATCCATAGATTCTGCGGCATTTTTGATGAGATTTTCTAACACCCAAACAAATAAATCATAATTAAGTTTATAATCCAAGTTTTCTTCAATATCTGAAACTATCTCCACCCTTCTACCCAAATGTGGCAAACGTTTATTAAAGTACTCTATAGTTTTATATATCATAGTATCAATTCTATCATCTTTCAATTCCGGCAATGAGCCTATCTTTGAGAAACGATTAGCAATAGTAGAAAGTCTATCCAAATCATTTTGCACTTCCAAAATAGTATTCTCAAATTCTTCGGGGTCGTCTTTGGTAAATCTCAAAATTTCAACCCACGCCATTAACGAAGAAAGTGGAGTTCCTAATTGATGAGCTGCCTCTTTGGACATTCCAACCCAAACCTTAGTTTCTTCCGATTTGCGGGATGTGCTATAAGCCAAATACCCAAATAAAATAAAAGTAGCGATAATAATAATTGTAACAAATGGGTAATATCTAAGTATATCAACAAAATTAGAATGTGTGTAATATAACTTAAATAAAACCTTACCATCAGTATCATTAATTATAAGTGGCTCATAATTAGATTTCATATCAGAAATCATTTTAATGAGCTTAACTCTTTGCTCTTTGATAGATAAATTGGGATTGATTTTGACATTAAGTGAATATTGCTCAAATGGATAATTAGGGAGGTCATTCGCATCGGTCATAATCATAGGGAAAGTGATATTTGGGGTAATATCATCAAGCATAAAAAGGTAATCTTCCACGTTCGCATCTGGTGCTAATAGATTCTTATAAATCTTAGAGTAGGTCTGAATAATCCTCTTTTCTTTTTGGATTATATCATTAACAATAAACTGCGAATATATGATAATAGAAATTATAATCAACATAGCAATCAAAGCTAATAAAACTTTTGTTTGCCATTTTAGAGTTGAAGTATATAACAAACCCTGTGGACGTAATTTCCTAAATAATGCCATAAACCTAATGTTAAACCAAAAACTATTCAAATCTATTAATATAGACGACAAGGACTTATTTATCTTTTGATTTAGATTAATTTAGTCGATAGTAAGATAATATTTCTAATTATTTCTCTCAAAACTGTTACGAAAACTGGGAATATGTGTCACTTTTGCAACATATTTTTTATAATTTGTCACTTTTTTATAAAATCTTTATTTTTGAATTTATTTGTTATTTAATTGATATTTTATTAAATTGTTGGTAGTTGAATATTTGAATAAGAACTATTATGTTTTTAGGTACTCACTTTTGATTACTAACCAATGTTAAATACAGAAGAGCAAATTTTAAATAGATTTAATATTTTTTTCAATTTACTAAATATTAGTAAATTAGATTTTGGTTTTAAATTAAATCTAAGTAAACAAAATGTAAATAGATTATTTGAAAATTTAAATTCTTTAAATAAATATTATTCAAATTTAAGTGAATTAGGATGTAATTTAAATTGGCTTTGTACTGGTCAAGGTACAGTGATTCTGAAAAACTCTAATGGAATAAAAATTATTGAAAATAATGCTTGTTTAGATGATGAAGGTTATTTAGTCTCTGAAGTTATTAAAAAAAGAGTAGTTAATTGGATTATGTTCAACTATGATAGTTTGGAAAATTTTTACAATCAAACTTTAAATTATCATATTATAGTACTAATTGATAATTTATATGATTGTGAATATATTGTTCCATTAGAATTGATGGATTTATTAGATGAGTATGGCTGTAATTTAAAATGGGTTTTAAGAAAAAACAATGAAAAAAATATAAATCCTTATTCAAGTAACAATAATGGTAAAACTTTGAAAATTGAAAAAGGTAAAAAAGAAAATTATTTAAATTTTGTCAACTTTAGTATTGAGAATAATTAATGTCAAAAACAATATACTTAATAATTATTTTATTTGTTTTTATACAAAATAATTTAATTACTGCAGATTATAATAAAAAATATAACGACGCTATAAAACTTTCCGTTAATGGTAAATTTGAAAAATCAAACCAATTATTTAATTCAATATTACAAAGTGCTTATAAAACTAACAACCATGAACTCAAATTAGATTGTATTAATGCAATAGGTTATAATTATGAGTTATTAGAAGAATATGAGAAATCACTTAAAATGTATTCAAAAGGTATTTTACTAATTTACAAACAAGAACTATTCTATTACAATGGAATTAATTATATTTTTAAGAATTATGCAAATCTAAATAGTTTTTTAGGTAACTATATAATTGCATTAAATTATTATAAGATATGTGCTAAAATTGCAGAAGATAAGGAAGATATGCTTAGTTTAATTGATTTTAAAATTTGTATAGCCGCTGAAAAAAAATTATTGGGTTTGAATCAGCAAGCTTTAAATGATTTAAATAAAATCGAAATGCTAATTGAACAACATGATTATAAAAATAAATTAGATTTAACAAATAAAATCGCTTATTATTTAAACTGTATTGATTTAAATTTGGAATTAAATAATCTAGGTGAAGTTAAAAGAATATACAACAAAATTAATAATAATAATTATTACGAATTTACAAACAATGAGTATTACTTCAATTTTAGTTTAATACAATTAAAATCAGCAATTGCAAATAACAATAAAAATGTAGATTCAGTTTATAAAAGTATTGACCAAACTAAATTAACTGAAAGCGAACTAAGAAATTTAAATTGTATATATAAATTGTATGGTATTGAAAAAAATAGAGATAATAAAGAATTGATTTCTGAATTAAAAACAATCATCTCATATTATGAGCATCATAAAGAACTTAATAATCTAATTCCAATTTATAATAAGTTAAATCAAATTTACAATACAAAATTACCACTTGACTTTACAATTAATTTAAATTTTTATAATGAATATATTAATCAAAAAAATACAAATTTAAATAATTCATTGATATCAAATAATAGATTAGAAGATGAAATAAAACTATTAAAAAATAATATTGAGAGTAAGCAAGATATAATTAATATAATAATTTTTATTTTGATTTTATCTTTTA
>JBEICW010000431.1:0-3320 GCA_040383785.1 Ignavibacteria bacterium
ATTCGTATTTGTATTAAGTTTAAACCCTTCTGTCCTGTTATCTTCTATATAATAATTTAAATTATTACTTAATGAACTCTTAAGTATTCTCAAAGGACCAACTTGTTCTATGGAATCATTACTTTCAACGGTATTGCCAGCTATTATTTCTTCATAAATACCTAATTGCTGAAAAATTATTTCATCCGTATTTATTCTTATTTTAAAAGCTGCTTCTTCTGTGAAAGTTGAAAGTAATTTAGATAGTTTTGCTTTTATCAATTCATCAGTAGAATTTTGATTTGTAATAATTTCAAATAATAAGTTTTTAAATCTATCAGAAATAACATTATCTTCATTACTAAAAGACAATTCTAATAAATCAACATTAGTTGAAAAGCTGATTTTTTTAGAAAATCTGCTACCACCAGTTCTTTCGGATGTGTTTGCTTTTGATGTATCTTCAAAATTAATTTCTCCTAATTTCCAATAAAGTTGTAAAGCAACTTGAAGTGATTCTATATGTTGGTTGAATAATGGAGTATTGTTGAAAAATTCTAAAAAACTTTTCCTATCATTACCTAAAGCAATAATTTGTAAATCAAAAAAATCACATATTAATGTTTCATACTCGGATTTTAACTTTAATTCTGTTTTGCTTTTGGCATTTAAAAATTCATCTCCAAAAATAATTTCACTTTTTTTTGTTGCAGCATAAATTGAATATACTACTGCTAATAATTTATTTATATCTGGTAAAGAACATTTAATACCTAATCTTAAATTTAACTCTTCACGATTTAATACTTGTTTCGGACTAACTTTCATTGTTTATATCTTTTAGAATTTGTTTTGCTATAACTGATGCTAATAATGGCGGGACTGCGTTACCAACTTGTTTCATTTGACAAGTTTTTGTCCCATAAAAAATAAAATTATCTGAAAAAGATTGAATTCTAGCTGCTTCTCTAACGGTTAAACATCTATTTAAAATTGGATGTGTAAATAAACCTGATGAAGGTGTGTCAAACCTTGTTGTTATTGTTGCTGCAATACCATCTTCTTTTAATCTTGACCAAGTACCACTAAAAATAGATTTAGTTTTATGTTCTTCAGGCAACACTTCCTTTCCTTTACCAAAAGGTATAAGTCGCAATCGTTCAATAGCTATATTTGAGTGCTTAGTAGATATATGATTGTGCACTTTTATAGATTTTTTACGTAATAATTTTTGATAATTTGAAATATTTTCAATTACTCGATAATCACAAACCTTTGTACCTTCACCAGATTCAATAAAAGGCAAATCATAAATAGCTTCTTTTATGGAAACTTTATAATCAAAAGGCTTTGGGAATTCAATTTTTTTTTCATTTAAAGAGCCAATAAAAAAAGCTCGTCTTCGATTTTGAGGTACTCCGTATTCTGAAGCATTAAGTGTCTTAGCATTAACGACATATCCAATTTCCTCAAATCCTTGAATTATTTCGTTTTTGAAAAAACCATCTGCAGTTGTCATAATGTTAGGCACATTTTCCAAAACAAAATATTTTGGTTTAAATATTTTAACTGCATCAATAAATTTTTGAAATAAATAATTTCTATCATCTTTTATGCTTAATCGTTTTCCTTTTTGAGAAAAACCCTGACAAGGTGGACCGCCAACTATAACATCTATGTATTTATGTTTTTCTTTAAGCAGATTAAAATCAATGTTAGCAATATCTTCTGCATAAACAGTGCTATTTGGATGGTTTAATCTATATGATTCAGCAATGTCTTTATCATATTCAATAGCAAATTCTACTTCAAAACCTTGTGAAATAAAACCTTGTGAAAGACCACCAACGCCAGCAAATAAATCTATAATTTTTAAATTACTCATTCAGTATTCTATTTTTAGAAATTTCAAAATATTCCTCTGACAACTCAATACCAATGAACTTACGATTCATTTTTGATGAAGCGACACCAGTTGTACCACTACCCATAAAAGGATCTAAAATAACATCATGTTCATTAGATAATAATTTAACAAAATGTGAAATTAAATTTAATGGCTTTTGCGTAGGATGTTTTCCAAATTTTTTTTCTTTAGATGAAGTTAATGATGTTTCAATAAAATCGTGATGCATTATTCCATTATTATTGAAAGTACCAGAAGTATCATTATAAACAAAATAAACCCAAGCTTCTGTAGAATTAACAAAATGAATATTCATATTTCTAGGCATAGGGTTAGTCTTGTGCCATATACCAGTGGTTTTATAGTAGAATTTATATTCTGCAGCAATTTTAATAATTGTTTCTAATTTTATTAATGACATAAACATTAATAATGAGCCTCTCTTTTTTAATATTCTACTACTTTCTTTAAAAAACAATTTCATTTCTTTTTCCCAATCCTTTTGTGAAAGATTATCCCATCCAGCATATGCAAATTGATTTTCCCTCATCTTAACCAAGTTGGTATTTCTATTATGCATGAATTCACCTAGATTATATGGTGGGTCTGTAAGAATTAAATCGACACTATTACTGCCAATAAAATCCATAAAATCATTACAATTTCCTTTCCCTAAAAGACAACTGTTAGTTATTGAATCAAAGCTAACATTCTTTTTTTTAGATGAAATAATGAAATCTTTTTCCAAATTATTATCATCCATATAATTGAATAAATCGATATTAGGTTCATTTACTAGAAATACTTCTTTATCATAATCTTCTATTACTACCATTTATTTCTAATTTGAATTAATATTATCATCCGCAACTTTTAATGTTTCTGAAGCATTATTCTCTTCTTTAATTAAATTATATACTTGTTCAGCCATCCAAATTGTAAATAAATCGATAAATGTTAATTTACTCATTTAATTATTTAATATTTTTTGTTCATAAATTTCTAATTCTAATTCTAAAAAACAAGGATATATATATTAGTAATTAGTTTTAAAAATTGTTTTTTCAAACCTACTAAAAAATTCACCAAAAAACAACACAAAAAACATCTAAAAACCCCATTGTGATATTATTTCTTCAAAAAAAACTCCCTACCATACGATAGGGAGTTTCCACTACACTTATTTTGAACACTAAATACAGTATAGTTCTAAGATAATTGTTTTTAAATCACCGTTACGGCACCTAAATACAAACTGGTGGCAAACCGCTTTTCATCGGCAGAAACAAACGTTGCCCACACCTGCACTTCCGCGACTTCTAAATGACTGGGCATGGCTAATGAAGTGGCTTCATCGGCACGTTCGCCAGCGGCTAAACTGTACACTACCGCTTTGCTTTCTGGGTCATACACCAGAAGTACCAATTGGTCGTCG
>JBEICW010000432.1:0-3309 GCA_040383785.1 Ignavibacteria bacterium
ATAAGTTATAGATATTTATATTATTATGTTTGGTTTTCAATTTTGATATAAAATCTAATATAATTAATAATTATTTCAATTTCAATGATAGTTTAGATAGTTTGCACGATTCTTTAATTGTTAAAGATAAATTACCAATAGATACAAATTCTACAAAAAATATTGATTCGCTTATTGATAATCGAAAATCCAAAAATGGTTTAGATACAATTTTGACTTATACTGCCAAAGATACTGTAGTTTATAGTTTTAAAAAACGTAAAATGAGTATGCAAGGTGAGGTAAAAATTGATTATCAAAATAGAAATTTAAACTCTGAAACAGTTGATGTTGATTTTATTGATAATACTTTTTATGCAAATCCAAAATATGATAGTTTAAATAAAAAATATATAGGTATTCCAAAATTCTCAGAAATGGGTGAAGCTTATGCTGGTGCTGCAATTAAATATAATTATAAAACTAACAGAGGTTTGATTAGCAAAGGTGAAACTGAATTAGGCGAAGGTTTTTATTATGGTGAATCGATAAAAAGAATTAATGAAACAGATTTTTTTATTAAAAATGGATATTATACAACTTGTGATGACCCAGACCCTCATTATTATTTTGGTTCAAGCAAAATGAAAATGGTTGCAAATGACCAAATTTATTTAGACCCTTTGGTATTTTATGTTGAGGACTTCCCAATTTTTGCAGTTCCATTTGGTTTATTTTTTCCAACAAAATCAGGAAGACGTTCCGGACTAATTGTTCCCTCATTTTTCTTTTCGAGGGATAGAGGTATAGTATTTGAAAATTTTGGTTTTTACTGGGCTGCATCTGATTATTATGATATGCAACTAACGAGTAATATATACACTAAGGGTGGATATGTACTCAAAAATACTCATAGATGGAATTTAACTGACCAATATTCTGGTAATGCTAACTTAGAATATGGTTATACAAGATTTAATCCAGATAGCGAATATAGTCAAGTATGGAGATTTATATTAAGTCATAATCAAACGATTAATCCACAAGAAAGATTAAATATTAACTTGAATTTATCATCATCTGATTATAATCGAAATACTTCTACCAATTTGCGAGAAAGAATTCAACAAAATATTACATCTAACGCATCTTACTTTATAAATTTTGATAATCAAACTTCATTATCAGTGTCGTATAATCGAGAGCAAAACATAATCACCGATGAATATAGACAAACTTTACCAATAACTTATAATATTCCAAATATTCGTTTAGCAAAGATAATGGAAAATGACTTGAACTTTTCAATGCGTTCTTCTGCCAATTACTCCAATAATAAAGTGCAAAATATTGCTTCTAATACTATAGATGACTTTACTACTTTTGACTCTACATATAATTTTATAGAAAATAAAAACATAATCCACAATCCAAATATTTCTTATAATTTTCCAAAACTATGGAATGTTTTAAATATTGTGCCATCGGTAAATCTAAATGCTAATAACTTCTTTAGAAAATCTAACAAAATTTGGAATAATACTACAAATCAAGTTGAAGAAACTTTCGAAAATGGTTTTTTTACAGAATATTGGACAAGTTATGCGTTAAATTTACAAACCAGATTTTTTGGAGTTATGGATGCAAATAATCCTTTATTTGGGTTTGTTAAACCAGAAATGATAGGTTTTAAAGCGTTTCGTCATACAGCAGAGCCAGTATTGAGTTTATCATATTCTAAAGATAATTCTACAAATAATGACTTTTATGGAAGATTTACAGATAGTAGTGGTAAGGAAAATATATTTAGTAGATTTGAAAAAGAAGGTGGCAGCCACGCCCCAACTAATGAAGTTATGTCAATGGGATTTAGTTTGAGAAATAAATTTGAGATGAAAATCGCACAAACTGATACAATTCCAGATAAAAACTTAGAATTATTGCAATTAGACTTTAATGGAAACTATAATTTTGCATTAGATTCGAATAAATTATCATTAATAAATTTGAGTTTTCGTTCGCCTGCTTTAACTTTTTTGAGATTGCAAGGTAGTGCAACTTTTGATTTAATGAATTATGCTGAAGAATTTGATAATAATCGTAAAGAGTTTGTTTATCGCAGGTTACAAAATTTAGCTATACTAAATGGTAAGAGTTTAGCTCGATTAAATTCATTTAATATAAGCATGTCCACAGATTTTTCATCAAATGGAATTGGTGTGGCTAATAATACTAATCAAGATTTAACAAATATTGCTGAAAATAAAGATAGTATTAGTCTTGGAGACAGGTTTGCAGTAAGAGAAACCGAAGAACATCATGATATGTTTGGTGATTGCAGTCATGGATATGAGCCTGTTAGTGTGCCTTGGAATGTAAATTTAGGTTTAAACTACAGTTATAATAAATTAGCAGTTTTTCGCTCTCAAGAATCATTTTCCATTAATACAACTGCAAGTTTTGACTTGACTAAATCTTGGAAATTTAATTTTGATGCAATTTATGATGTAGTTAGCAAAAATTTTAATAATACAACTTTTAATATTACAAAAGATTTACACTGCTGGTCATTAACTGCACGTTGGTATCCAATTGGTATAAATCAAGGGTTTTATCTTAGATTTGGCATAAAAGCATCTCAATTAAGAGATTTGCAAATTGAAAAACAAAGTAGCCCACTTTTTAGATAATACATAATTTAATTAGTAAATTATACCGTATTAATTTAAAAATAATTTAATTTTACTACATAATTAATTATTGTTTTTATTTAATATCTTTAGTAAATTAATGGAAAAAAGAACTAAATTGCATTTATTTTTAATTTTTTCAATATGTAGAGACGAACGGCGGGTCGTCTAATATTGGTATTTATTCACAATATATTTGCGATTTCAATACAAAGAAACCATCCCGTCAGTCCTTTGGACTGCCACCCCTTCAAAAAGGGAAATTTAAGAAATTGCACTAAATTGCTTTGATTTCAACATTTCATTTCTTGCTCCCTCTACAAAATTTATTTTTGGGGAGGTGATTTTTCAAAATTGCAGTAAATTACATCATGTCTCAACTTTCATTATTTACCATTTACAATTTATCATTCACAATTCAACATTATTTTTGACGCTCTTATTGTGTTATTATTGCATATAATATAAAAGAAAAAGACGACCGGCCGGTCGTCTCTACATTTATAATACACCATTTACAATTTACAATTTACAATTTACCATTTACCATTTACCATTTTTTTCACTAATTCACTACTACCTTAACACTTTTCGTATTATTACCGTGTTGGATTTTGATTAGGTAGGTTCCTTTTTGAAC
>JBEICW010000433.1:0-3307 GCA_040383785.1 Ignavibacteria bacterium
CTTGTATTAGTTTTGCTAATTATTTTATTTTATCTTATTTTAAAGAATAAAAATCCTAAAATAAATAATCCATTAGAATCATTTGGAATTGGTAAAATTGATCATATTTCTTTTGAACACTTGCAAATTGAAAATGAAAACCTTAAAAAAGAACTAGAAGCACTTCAGGGTCAGATTAGCAATATGCAGCAAAGGTCAACCGAATTAAAAGACAGAAATCAAGAATTAGAAGAAAATGTAAATAGATTGTCTAAATCTAAAGATGATTTAGAGAAATTGCAAGAACAAAAAGACGATTTATTTGCTGTTATAATTCACGATATAAAAAACCCTGCTGCTTTGATAAAAAGTTTAGTAGAATTATTAAACTCGTATGACCTTAATTCAAATGAACAACAAGATGTAATTAAAGATATTTTGGCTACCACTTCCAAAATTGTTAGTTTATCTCATGAAGTATCGCGTATTTTAGCATTAGAAGGCGGCTCGCTTAATATGCAGTTTGAAAAATCTGATGTTAATGAAATAGTTAAAGTTGTTGTTCAAAGAAACAAAGTTAAAGTAAAACAAAAAAATCTTAAAATCCAAGTTAATGTAGCAGACAATTTACCAGATATAGAATGTGATGCTCAAAAAATTGATGAGGTATTAGATAATCTATATTCAAATGCAATAAAATTTACTTCTACAAATGGAAATATAAAAATCAAAGTATTAAACATTGAAGATACAGTTGTTTTTGAAATAAGTGATACAGGGCCAGGACTTAGCGAAGATGATTTGAAAGATGCTTTCAAAAGAGGTGCAAAATTGAGTGCAAAACCTACTGGAGGCGAGAGTTCTACTGGATTAGGACTTTGGATAGTAAAAAAATTAGTTGAGGCGCACCATGGCAGAGTTTGGGTTAGAAGTGCTATAGGCAAAGGTTCAGTTTTCTCATTTTCATTACCTAATACTCAAGCTTTAGAAAGTAAAGTTATTGACTTGAGTTAGTTAAATTAATTATTCAGGTTAGTTTTTTAACCTTTATTCTTTGTAATCTTATTATCAAAAAATTCTCAATATACAATTTACCTTTATCAATCTTATGTAATTAGTTATAATGCCCGATATATTAAAAATTAATAAAACTAGTATTCAAAAAGGCGAAAGCACAATTGTGAATATGAATATTTCGCGGTTGCCATCACGTACCAAAATAGATATACCATTATATGTATTTAGAGGTGAAGAAGATGGTCCAGTCGTTTTATTAATAGGTGGACTTCATGGTGATGAATTAAATGGCATTGAAATCATTCGGAGATTAATTTTTAATAAGCATATTAAGACAATTAAAGGTAGTATTATAGCTATTCCAATTCTTAACATGTATGGGTTTTTGAACCTCAATAGACTTACTCCAGACGGCAAAGATTTGAATAGGAGTTTTCCAGGTAGTGCTAATGGTTCATTAGCAAGCAGAATAGCATTTCAAGTAACTCGCGATATATTGCCAGTTATTGATTTTGGGATTGATTTTCATACAGGTGGAGCAAGTAGGTCTAATGTCCCGCAATTAAGATGTGATTTTAATTTTCCTTTAAATTTAGAATTAGCAACTCAATTTGAACCCCCGCTTATAATAAATTCAGAATTAGTAGATAAATCACTTCGTAAAGCAGCACAAAAAATGGGCAAACCAATTTTAGTTTATGAAGGTGGTGAAAGTCTAAGATTTGATGATAATGCTATAGAAACTGGTGTTTTATGCACAAGAAAATTGCTTAAACGATTAGGTATGACTGATGACAAAACTGAATTTGAACCAATTAATCCAACAGTATTAGTACATAATAGTTGGATAAGAGCCAGAGCAGCAGGGCTATTCAAGCCAACAATAAAAAACGGCGACAAAATCAAAAAAGGTAAAGTAATGGGCGTAATATCAGATCCTTATGGCGATTTTGAAGTAGCTCACAAAGCACCACACGATTGTATAGTTTTTGGTGTAAATAATATGCCTGTAGTTCACCAAGGTGAAGCCATTTTCCATATAGGCTCGTAGATACAATATTTAATTCAAACAATTTTTCACCAAAAAACTTCACGATATTTCACGATT
This sequence comes from Ignavibacteria bacterium, assembly GCA_040383785.1. GTDB lineage: Bacteria > Bacteroidota > Ignavibacteria > Kapaibacteriales > UBA2268 > JBDNHS01. The sequence continues at coordinate 2,105 of JBEICW010000433.1, forward strand.
TTTGGCTATTTTTTATTTCAAATAACTTCCGAACACTTCGTGTTCGATAGGTGGAAAGTGGAGATGGCAATTTTATACTACAATAATTCCACTACTTCGTGGTTGAAGAAATATTTCCTAAATCAAGTCAATCCTAAATTCCAATAAATCAAAGTTCAATACAATTTTATTGACGCATTTACTGCGTAAATATTGGGTAGTTTTTTTTAAATTAATTAGTTATAATTTTTTTAGAAACAATATCTATAATGACTTTATATAAGCTCTGAAGGAAAATAATTAAAACTACGTTTTTAACTTTGATTTTTTTACAGTATCAATAATACAATTCAGAATATAGATAAATTGCTATTGCAATTGCCGCAACACTGTCGTTTAAGTCTTTGGGGTCGATTTTATCTACTGTATCTGTTTCGGAATGGTGATACCAAAAGTATTTGCCCATATCGTCAGTATCAAATCCACAGCCAGTATATCCTAATTCCATCATTGGACCTATATCTACTCCACCGCCCCCTTTTTTTACTTCAAAAGTCGGATTTGTAAGTTTTAATAATTTTTCAATTGACTTCATTATCTCTAAATCTTTATCTTTACCACTCACCCCAATAGATTGTGGTTTAAAAATTCCAGAATCTGACTCAAGTAATAAAATATGGTCTTCTTCTTTATGAACTTTTGCGTACTCTTTGCCACCACGCGAGCCGTTTTCTTCATTAGTCCAGCTTACTGCTCTAATAGTATGTTTTGGAGTTAGTCCAAGTCTTTTTAGGAGTTTTACAGCTTCCCATGTTGCAACGCAACCTCCAGCATCATCTTGTGCACCAGTTCCAACGTCCCAAGAGTCAATATGCCCACCAACTGCAATTACTTTATCTGGAAATTCTCTACCTCTGATTTCGCCCATCACATTATTAGAAAGTGCATCTGCTTCGAATTTTGCAGTAATTTTCATTGCGAGTGAAACATTCACTCCCCTATCCAAATATCTTTCAATTAGTTCTGCATCTTCTGAAGTTATTGCTCCATGTGGAATTTTGGGAATTGTATCGCTATAACCCATAACTCCTGTATGAGGATTATTCATATCATTTGGGCTGACTGAACGAATTAAACTTGCAACAGCACCACATTCTGCTGCCCAAGTTGCTCCATTAAAGCGATATTGGACTGTTGCACCGTAATTTGTGAATTTCACATTAA
>JBEICW010000434.1:0-3300 GCA_040383785.1 Ignavibacteria bacterium
AATTCTTAATTGAGCTTCTACAGTACTCATATTTGAAATAAAAATGGCGAAAGCCAATAGCAAAGAACATAAAAGTTGTTTCATAAATACCTTTTAAATTATTTTTAAATTTTTACAAATTAAATACCAAATCTTATTCAAATTATTTCTTTAATCTAAACTAATCAAATTTAACAAAATTAAAAAACATTTTTATATTTTGGCATTTATAAAAATATTAACAAAATAAAATCCAAAAAGTTACACAATTATTAAAATAAAATAAAAAAAATGAAAAAAAAATTAATAGCCAAAAAAAATCCGATACATTTTTCAATATATCGGATTCTTGTTAAATAACAAAATACAAAATTAATAAACTGTCTTCTTTTACTTTCTTGCTTGTGGAATAATGCTTAATGTAATATTTTCATTACCACGAGTTACCACTGCTTCATATTTTTCACCAGCTTTTAGGTCAGAAAGTATATTTGTAAAGTCATTTATATTTAATATTTCTCTACCAGCTAATCTAATTAAAATATCACCATTTTTGATACCTGCTTGTTCGGCAGCCGAACCAGCTCTTGTGCCTGTGATTTTCACTCCTTTAACATCTGCAGCATAATCTGGAATTGTACCTAATGAAACGCCAAAACCTCTTGAGCCACCAGCTGGTGAAGTCATTTCAACTTTTTTATACTCAATTTTGTCAGACGATTTTATCATTTCCATCAAAATATTGCTTGAGAATTTAGCAATACTTTCCATCCCTTCATAATTAAGATTTTCTACGTCATCAGTTGGTTTGTGGTAATGTTCGTGTAATCCAGTGAATATTGCCATTACAGGCACACCACCTTGGTAAAATGCCATTGCATCTGTCGGTAGATATGGGTCGTCTGACATTTGTAGATTAAAACCAGCAATCACATTTTTTTTCTCAACTACTTTTTTCCAATAATCAGATGAGCCAAGCCCTTGAACAGATAAATTATTTTCTTTAAGCATTCCAACCATATCAAAATTTAGATAAGCTATTGTATTATTAACAAATTCTTTATTATCTTCAATAAATTTAGTAGAACCAATCAATCCCAATTCTTCAGCTGACCAAAATGCAAAAACAGGAATATTAAGTAAATATTTACCATTTTCAGCTGGGTTTGCCACCAAAAATGTTTCAGGTTTGTCTTTTGCTAAGTTACCATAATATTCTGCCAATTCTAATACTAAAGCAGTACCAGAGGCATTGTCATCAGCTCCGTTGTGTATCTGGTTACGTTCCGCATCTGTTGCAAGTGAACTTCTACCTTCTTTGCCTAAGTGGTCGTAGTGTCCACCCAAAAAGATATATTTTTTAGTAATATCAGCTGCTTTTATATTTTTGAATTTTGTTTCATCGATATTAACTTGAGCAATAATATTATTGTCATTATTTCTGATTTTGTTTAATTCTGCTTTAATTTGAAAATTAGAACTAAATGCTTTGTTTGGACTTGAGTGGATATTTAATTCATCAAAACCCTTTCTAATTTCAACTAAATCAAAATCAACAAATTCATTTTTTAAAGCATCATTTAATTTAGTTTGATTTACTACAATTACTGGTAAGCCAGATTTTGAAGATATATTTGCTCTTTCATCTAAAGTAATTTTTTCTTTTTCTGAAATAAATATAATACCAGTTGCACCCATCTCACGTGCAATCATAATTCTATTCATACCATCTGTGTATCTCAAATATTGCTTATATTCGTCTTTTTTCATAAAACCAGGGATTCCAGAAAACATCATTACAGTTTTACCTTTTACATCCATTCCCATATAACTATTATATTCAAAGTCTTTACTCGCAGGTATTTTAATTCCATATCCAACAAAAACCGCTTTATTATCTACTGTCATATTATCAGAACTACTATGTGGAGCATAGTCTTCGTTTAATTTTAGACTAACAGTTTTACTATCATTTGAAATTGAAAAACTATTATTACTACCTAATTGAGTTTTGTCGATATATTCAAAATTATGCTCAAATTTACCATTTACTAATGGAGTTAAATTAAATTTAGACAAAGTGCTTTTTACAAATCCAGCAGCCAATCTAATGCCTTCACTACCAGTCATTCGCCCTTCTAATTCATCAGAAGCAAGGTAACTCACTTTGTTTTTTAGTTCTTCTAATTTAATCTCAGGAGTGTAATTCATAGTTGAATTACTTTCATTTCTTTTTGGCTGTTTTGCTAATTGCTCTAAAGCATATTTGTGATTCCACTCTCCGGTAAAGAGCTGTGCGTCGCCTTTAGGAGTGCGAGAAGAAGTCCAAACTAACTTTTTCCCATCAGGCGAAAATACTGGCAAACCGTCAAATTTATCTGTGTAAGTTATTCTTAATGGCTCTTTTTCACCATTTTTGTCAATCATATAAACTTCAAAATTACTATAGCCCAATTTATTAGAAGCAAAAACAATATATTCTCCACTTGGGTGGTAATACGGTGCCCAAGACATTGCATTAAAGTCTGTCATTTGTTTTACATTCTTTCCATCTAAATCCATTGTATAGATGTCTGCTTTATGACCATCTGCAGTAAATCTTCTCCAAATTATTCTTTTCCCATCTGTGGAGAAAAAAGGTCCACCATCATAACCATCGTGAGTAGTTAATCTTTTTACATTACTTCCATCTGCATTCATAATGTAAATTTCAATAAAAAATGAAGGGTCTAATTCTAATTGTTTTTTTTCTGCATCAGTTAGATTTTTCTTAGCATAAATATGTCTATTAGAGGCAAAAGCTATATACTTCCCATCAGCAGAGTATGAACCTTCCGCATCATAACCCAAAACTTTCGTTAGTTGTTTGATATCGGTGCCATTATCTTTAGAAGTAAAAATATCTATTTCTGGTTCATAATCCCAACTATATCTTCGAGTTTTGCCCGAAGCACGAAATTCTAATTCATCTTTTTGTTTTTTTAGAACGTCTTTATCCAAATGAGATGAAGCATAAAGTACTCTATCGTTAGTCCAATTAAACCAAGCACAAGTAGTTTTTCCAGTTCCATTGGATACTCTATTAATATCACCAGTATTAAAGTCTAAAATGAATATTTGATAAAATGGATTTTCTGCATCTCTTTCTGATTGAAAAATTAATTTACTTCCATCTTTATTAAAATATCCTTCACCACTTCGTTTGCCTTCGTAAATTAATTGACGTGCATTTTTGATGTAATTTTTTTCTTCTACTGCATTTACGTAATCATCAGCGGATATTAGGTTATTAGCATTAATAGCAAATAAAGTTGTTGCTAT
>JBEICW010000435.1:0-3286 GCA_040383785.1 Ignavibacteria bacterium
ATATTAATACGAATTGTATTTAATATAATTGTGTAGTATATGCTTAAAATAAACAACATAATAAAAATTCAAAATACAGAGTTTTTACCTAAAATAGCAGAATGGAATGTTTATGGCAATGAGACACAAGGTATTCTTTACTGTTTTTTCTTGCTCCCTGCCCCACGGGCGGGGTTGGGGGTGGGGTCGCAGGACTTTTAGCCCAAAATAAAACTTTTTAATAGCAATTATGAACAATAAAAAAAAAATAATTCCTTATAAAAGTGATAATATTAAGTTTGCTAAAAAGCTGAGAAGTGAAGCCACTTATTCAGAAAAAGTATTTTGGAATGCTGTTAGAAATTCTCAAATAGGGTACACTTTCATTCGTCAGAAATCTATTGGTTATTATATTTTTGATTTTTATTGTAAAGAATTGAAATTGGCTATTGAATTAGATGGTTTAACTCACGAAATTGATGAAGTTAAACAAAATGATTTGAATAAATCAGAATATTTGAAAGGTCTTGGTTTAAATTTGTTGAGATTTAAAGATGAAGAGGTAGTTAAAAATTTAAGTGGAGTTTTAGAAACTATTTTGCAGTTTGCAAAGTCCTGAGACCCCACCCTAAATCCCGCCCGTGGAGCAGGACTTTAAGAAAAGACTATTTAGGAAATGTGAGAGTAACACACAGTGACATTAAGATGCCAACTGGCACACCAGTACAGCCTTTTACAGTGGATTTATTTTCTTTACCTGAAACTATTACTCCAAAACTTCTAAAATTACTTCTGTTGTGCCACTGCTAAGAATTCCTATTGTTTTGGCTGCCTCTTTGGATAAATCTATAACTCTTCCTTCTACAAACGGACCTCTATCATTTATTGTAACTGTAACTTCTTTTCCGTTTCTGGTATTATAAACCCTAACTTTAGAGCCAAATGGAAGTGTGCGATGTGCGGCTGTAAATTCTGAATGGTTATAAATTTTGCCACTTGCAGTTTTTCGTCCTACAAATTTATCGGCATAATACGAAGCTTCACCAATCATTTCATTATTGGATTTGTCAATATTTTCGTTATTCATAAATGGATAACTATTGCTTATAGAACTAAATTTTATTCCTGTGGAGCAACTACTTAGCAAAATTAATAATGTAAAAAACATTATACTTTTTTGTAGTTGATTAAATTTATTTTCCGATTTTATATTTTTATATTCTATCAAACTAACTCAAAATTTGTGAAACAATACCTTTATTTTTATTTATCTATAGCAAAAATTATGCCTTATGCAAATCTATTGAAACAATAAAATTATTGTATTTTTTTTCTCTTTATTTCTTTATAAACTTCTTTAACATCTTGGACTTGGTTTCTATTACATATTAATAAAGAACCATTATGTTCAACAACTACCACATCTTCTAAACCAATAATTGCAATATTTAGATTTTCAGTGATGACCAAACTATTTTTTGAATTTAAACTTATCACACTTCCATTCAAAACATTACCTTTGGGGTCTTTTTTACTTTCTAAATATAATTCAGCCCAATTATCTAAATCTAACCAATCAAAATCTGTTTTTAAAGTAAATAAATTCTTATTAGAATATGTAGATTTCTTTTCCAATATTCCGCTTTCAATTGACATTGGTTTTAATCTTCGATATAAAAGATTTACCTGCAAATCAAAATTTCTATTATCAATATAATTCATTAAATTTGAAAATAAATTACTTTCATAAGGAAATAAATTTCTAAATTCATCAACTAAAATATTTGATTTAATTGAAATTATACCAGTATTCCATAAAAAATCACCAGATAGTAAAAACCTTTTAGCTGACTCTTTATCTGGCTTTTCGGCAAAAGTTATAATCTTTCTAAGCCCCAAATCTATTAATTCTTGTTTTAAAATTTTATTCTCGTTTAAATTCTCTTTTTTATTAAATGAATTTGAATTTATTTTCGAATATTGTATATAACCTAACTTTTCCAATGGTGCATTGGGTTCTATCCCCAAAACAACAAGTCCATTCATTAAATTTGCGCAATTGATTGCTTTTTCTAAACTACTCAAAAATTCAATTTGACTAATTATCAAATGGTCAGAAGGAAAAATTGTAATATTAGTATCTTCTCCATGTCTCTTGGAAATAATAGAATTTGCCAACATCAATGCAGAAAGTGAGCCATTTAGAAATGGTTCTAAGATTAAATTTTGTTTTTTTAAGTCTGGAATTTGCTCTAAAACATATTTTTCATAACCAACAATTGTGGAAATATAAATATTTTCATTTTCATATAAATTAATTAACCTATCATAAGTATTTTGCAATAAGGTACCTTCACCTAAAAAATGCGAAAATTGTTTAGGTTTATTATCATTACTTATGGGCCAAAGGTTCATATCCGAACCTCCAGCTAAAATTAACGCAACTTTTTGAGAATTATTTTCCAATTATAAATAACTTAAATATAATAACTTTAATATAATAATATTAATCAATTGTGAATTTTAAAAAAAAACTAAGTTGAGGTTTTATTTGGCTGAAATAAAATTATTTTCGGCTTTTTTCCAATCTATTACTTTCCAAAATGCACTTATGTAATCAGCTCTTTTGTTTTGATACTTTAAGTAATATGCATGTTCCCAAACGTCTATTCCGATAATTGGAATACCTTTAACTTCACTAAAACCCATCAAGGTGTTATCTTGATTTGGTGTATTTGTTACTTTTAATTTATTTTCTGATTTATCAAAAATTAACCATGCCCAGCCAGATCCAAATCTACTTTTAGCTTCACCTTCAAATGCTACTGTGAATTTTTCGTAACTTCCAAAATCTTGATTAATTTGATTTAGTAATTCACCAGTTGGTTTTGAAAGTTCTTGTTTTGGTGTAAGAATATTCCAAAAAAATGAGTGATTAAAATGTCCACCTGCATTATTACGAGTAGCATTTTGTTTTTTATCGCCAGTTAATTTAGATAAAATATCTAAGATATTTAAATTAGCAAATTCAGTATTTTCAATAGCTTTATTAAGATTGTCTATATATGCTTTATGATGTTTAGTGTAATGGATTTCCATTGTCAAAGAGTCAATATTTGGCTCCAAAGCATTATAATTATATTCTAATTTAGGTAAACTAAATGGAGGTTTGTTCTTTAAAAATTCAGATAATGGAATAATATTTTCAGAATTTAATGATTCTGTATTGATATTAATAGAATTAGCGAAAGCACCTTTGCTATTTAATAAACCAAAACCTAATCCAAAAAATAAACTATTTTTTAGA
>JBEICW010000436.1:0-3277 GCA_040383785.1 Ignavibacteria bacterium
AAAATTTAATTTAATTGAAAAAAATATTAAAACTTAACTTTTATAAAAACATCTTCCATAGACCAATTTTCTTTTACCACAACTTTTTGTTCTAAAGTCATAAATGGCTCGCTAAATCCAGCAATACCATAATGAGTATATTCACCAAAATCATAAATTCCATTAGAATTAAGGTCTTTAATTACTTCTATATCATAAGTTCCAGCAACCACTTTTTCTAATTTCCATTTTTCGCCATTTTTAGCGAGTATTGAGTAATTTACTTTTTTTTCTTTGTTGGTGAATTTTACAATATAATCTAATTTTGTATTATTTGATGTATCTAAAGTTAAATCATTAAAAGTGCCACTTACTTCTGAAAACTTTTCAGATTTGTTGGTTTTGAACTTAAAACTGATTACGGTATCTTTGACTATTGCTGTATCGCTACTAAAACTATAATCAAACACATCTTTTAGATTATAACTAAGTTCATACCAATTATCTAAATTAAGTGGCTTTTTAGTTTTTATCTTTATTGAATTTTCACTAATGTGATTTAATTCTAAATTTTCGCTTATATCTTTAATTTGTTTGGAATTATATAATTGAATAAAATTTTTATTCGTATTTTTAAGTTCACCATTTAACTTAAATTCAGATAAAAAATTATACTCAAAGTCTGAATTAATAGACTGAGAACTATCTTTGATAGACTCTTCAAGTTTCACATTTAACAGCACAGACTTCATTTTTGTATCTAATTTGAATAATGCAAAATTAACTGTATCTATCAAATAATTATTTGAAGTATCACAAACAGTGTAATTTTTCAAATATTCATTATAGTCTGTAAGGTTTTTAATTGTTGATTCTTTGCTTATTAAATCAATGAATTTTGGTAAATTAGATTTAGTCAGTGCAATTACTTTATATACAATTCCAGTATCTAATTTTGCATCTATTTTGCTATCTATCAAAATATCAATTTTGCTTTTGTCTTTGGAATTTATAAATGCTGAAAATGGAAAAAAAGACGTAACAGAATCTTTTTTTATAATAAACGAATATTTACCAATATTTTTTGGATTAATCGCTTCAGTTGATGCAACTTCTAACCTATAAAGAAAGTCCGTTTTATCTTTGCTAATCTGATATTTATTTTTTAATTCAGCAGAAATAATACTTGGTTTGGTTATATCGGTTAATTTACACATTTTGATAAAACATTTGCCGACCAAACTATCATTCACAAAAATATAATTTTGTGGCAGAGCAATTCTATCTATTCCTAAATCATATGATTTATCACGTAATTTATCTTCGATTGCAAAAACTGCATAATATCCATACTTAAGCCCCTTTACTTCAAAACTACCATCATCGTTGATTTGAGTTCTATAATCCGGAAATTTGAAAATAGTGTCTTTACTGTCATTTTGCTTAATTAAACTATAATCTTCTTTACCTAAAAAGTAAGCAAAAATAAATATATTTTTATTGTCTTTAAGCGTTGTTCCAAATTCATCAATTAATTTACCTCTGATAATACCTTTGTCTATAATTTCGCCAGTAGAAAAAGTGAGATTAAAGATTTCAGCAGCTTTATTGCCAAGATAATCGGCAATATCTCTGCCCATAGTTAAGTTATAAGTAGTATTCCTTTTTAAAGAGTCATTAATACTGATACTCAACTCTTTTCCACTCCATTCATAAGATAAACTCAATTCTGGTGAAATAAAAATATTCTCAATTACTTTACCTTTGTCCATATATTTATCAAACTCTAATTTAATTTCATTGTCATTTGATAAATTAAAATTTGTGGTATAATTTTCTGGATAAAAATTCAGTATTATGGGTGGAATTGTATCTCTTATGCCACCACTTGGTGCCTGCACATTTGCACAGCTTTTTAGCAATAATAAAACTAAAATAGTTGTTATATAAAAAGTAATTATTTTAAATAAATTTTGCAATTGAGATAGTTATTATTGTTTTTGAAAAAGTAAATAGATATATTTACAAATATGAAAATAGTAATTTCTAAAATGAAAATTCAAAATTACATTATATCTACTATCAAATTTAATAAATGTCTTTGTGAAATAAAATAAAACACAAATAAAATATATCTTAGACGTAATTTTAGATGAAAATTTTGATGAAGTTTTAGTTATAATTTTGATGAAATTTTAAACCAATTAAAAAAATAAATGAATGAAAATTTGCCAGATATGAATGAAAAAATAGAAGAAGTAAACTTAATTAAAAAAATCAACTATTTAAGTCCAAGAAATATTTATCGTTTTTTGGAGCATATTTATGATGAAGCGGATAAAAATCATGTTTATTTGATTGCATCGGGAATTTCATTTAGTATTCTGCTTTATGTAGTTCCATTATTATTATTAGTTGTATATGTAATTACTATATTTTTTGAGCCAGAATTTGCCATCAAAATAATCAGCAAATTAATCAAAGAAGCACTCCCACGTAAAATATATAATAGAGAATTGATAAATAGTATGCGAGAAGAAATCAATTATTTATTTGAATACAGAGCTTTATTTGGTTTTTTTGGGGTATTAACTATACTTTGGATATCATCTGCATTAGTGAGTTCATTGCGATATGGACTAAATCTTATCTTTGAGGTAAAAGAAAGTAAATTGGGCATAGTTTATAGATTTAAAGATATGTTGCTAACTTTGATGTTTACGATTTTGATTTTGTTATACTCATTTATTTTACCTGCACTAAAATTAGTATTATCATTAATTAGCCAAATTGACTTAGAAGTAGTGCGATATTATTTATCGGGTTTTGTTATCAATAGTTTGACACTCTCTATCTCAATTATATTATATGTAATGATTTACCGATTGGTGCCAAGTAAAAATATTGGATATAAAATTATATTTACATCAACGATAATTACAATTTTATTTTTAGAATTGCTTAGTTATCTCTTTTCGATTTATGTTGAAAAATTTGATAGTTATGGCAAAGTTTATGGCTCATTAGGGATTATAATTGCCTTGGCAATGTGGCTTTATTATTCATCTTTAATCATTTTGCTATCAACAATTATTAGCAAAACAATCTACAGTTTCAAACCAAAAGACTAATAATTGAATAAATTATAGATGCAATTTATTTGCATTATTGCAAATAAATTCATAATTTTGTCGTTTAGAACATATATTATAAAACATTTTGGATTTTTATGTATAAAATTATTATTTTTGCTTTATTTGTAGTATTAATGAATATCTCTTGTTCAGATAAAACACCC
>JBEICW010000437.1:0-3271 GCA_040383785.1 Ignavibacteria bacterium
ATTGTTTTTTATTCCAATTTCATTTGTTTCATCTAAATGAGTTGTAGTATTTTCTGTTTTAGTTTCGTCCATTAACTTTATTTAATATAATATTGATTTTTGGTGTTTGCTTCAAATATTTTAGAATAATTTAATATTAACCATTACATAAATTTTTACATAAAATATAATTCTTAAATTTTCATTCGTCTAAAATCTAATATAAGAATAAAAACATTAATTTTATATTTTGTTTAAAAAAAATTAAGAATTTATTAATTTTTCTTGAATAATTTGAAATTAAATGAATAATACTATCAATATTCTGAAAAAATTATTGAAAATAATTACCAACAACCAATGAACAAAAATAATACGATTTCAAACAATTCTATTCCAACTAATTCTGTATCAACTAATTCTTTCGCAATAAAGTCTTTTGCAAAAGTTAATCTCGGTTTACAGGTGTTAAATAAGCGACCAGACGGTTTTCATAATATAAATACTATTTTTAGCCGAATAAATTTATTTGATGAAATTGAAATTACTCCAAATAATACTAATGAAATTTCATTAATTGTAAAAAAAAATGATGAATTAAACACTCCAGAAAATTTAAAAGACAATCTAATAGTAAAAGCATTTTTCAAAATACAAAACAAAATAATCAAAAGTAAATCTGATTTAAAAATTGGAATAGATGTAAAACTTACTAAAAATATTCCAATAGGTGCTGGATTGGGTGGGGGCTCTTCTAATGCAGCAACAATTATCACTCAATTACAAAAAATATTCAACCTAAACTAAGTGATGGTGAATTACAAATTATTGCTCAAGCAATTGGCTCTGATGTACCATACTTCCTAAAAGACGGTATGGCTGTTGCCAAAAGTAGGGGCGAAAAACTTAAGTATTTTACACACAATTTGGGATATAAGTTATTTTTGATTAATCCCAAAATTCATATAAGTACACCTTGGGCTTATGGTGTATTAAATCGAGAAGTTTTTGAATCTATCAATCAAAAACAAAATATTTATGAAGAAATTAATTTCTATCAAATATTAATACAAAGTAAAAACAACGATACTTTACTTAGAAGTTATATGATTAATGACTTTGAAAAAGCAATTTTTGGTAAATATCCAGAAATTCAAAATATTAAAAATAATCTATATGAGAAGGGAGCAGTTTTCTCATTAATGTCTGGAAGTGGCTCTACAGTATTTGGTTTATTTAAAGACAATTCAGAATTTGAAAAAATTACAAATTATTATAATACATACCACCCAAATTACTTTATTTACCATGATTAATTTAAAACTTAATTTTAAATTTAGTTCAAAAAGCTAATTGTACTTTCTGAGATAATATTTTTCTCTTTATCGTGGAGTTTATTATCAGATAGTCTGTTTTGCCTTTGCAACCAAGGGTCACGATTACCCAAAGATGCTGGTTTAATTGTATCTGTACCGAATTTTTTATTAATCAAATCCATTGCTTTAACTACTTTGGCGTGTTTGACCCTATCCACTTGGTCAAATAAATTCATTTGAACAGTAGAAGTGGGTACCAAATTACTCAACAAAATTCCAGCTTTACTATAAAATCTATCTTTTTTGAAGATTTTATTTAGAGCTTCTTTAGCAAAATTTATCAATTCAGAAGTAATTTCTGTTGGAACGGGTAATTTAATTGTATAATCAGCAACATACCTGCTAACCCTTGTATCAAATGCACTTGTCCGTAAATATACTGTCAGGAAATTCGCTGCCGAACCCTGCAAACGCATTCTTTCCGCCGCTCTACAAGTAAAATATGCTATAGTTTCTTCCAAGTCTCGATAATCAGTAAGTCTATTGCCGAAGCTACGTGAATACATAATCATCTTTTTATTTGCACGATTATAATTCATAGGTATTGTAGGGAAGCCCCTTAGTTCTTGCACCGTTCGCAAGCCCACTACAGTCATTTTACTTCTGACCCAAGTGTCATTTACATTAATCAAATCATAAGCAGAACGAACATTAAAGGACTTAAGTAGTTTGTCATACCTTCGACCAATTCCCCAAATGTCCCCAACTTCAGTAATTTTCAAAAAATTATCCAAATTATCAAACTCTAAAAAATTCAAAACTCCATTATAACTCTCATCTTTTTTAACAATTCTATTTGCTAATTTAGCCAAAGTTTTAGTATTTGCAACTCCAATTGAAATTGGAATACTAGTTTTATTAAGAACCTCTGCTCTAATTTCACGACAGTAATTAGTCAGACCCAACCGCTCCAAACCGTCTAATTTTATAAATGCTTCATCAATCGAATAAACCTCAACATTGGGCGAATACTGACGTAAAATGTTCATAACTTTGCGAGAAATATCATCATAAAGTCTAAAATTTGCTGAAAAAACTCTAACATCATTATATTTTATAATTTTTTCAACCTGAAAATAAGGAGTAAAATTTTTGATACCTAAATCTTTAGCTTCTTTATTTAAAGCGATAATAACGCCATCATTATTAGAAAGCACAACAATTGCCTTATTCTTCAAGCGTGGGTCCATAGACCTCTCGCAAGATGCATAAAAACTATTACAGTCAGCAATCGCTATAGGTGTTTTTAACATTTTAAAATTGCAAATTTAGGAATATAATTTTACATAATTAAACTAAGGAGTGATGTTGAAGGATATATCATAATATTATTTTTACAAAAACCATTTATATTTATTTATATTAAAGTTATAGAAATATAGAGTACAGAAAAAATTATTGTAGGTTGTGTTTTTTCAGCTAAAACTTCACGATATTTCAAGATTTTCGCCTGTTTTTCTTTTCAATAAACTTTTTATTAATTAATCTTAAGGTGAAACCTAAAGTTGATTTTTATCGCCTTTGTGGTAATAAGGCGCAAAAATACGTAAAAAATGTTTAATAAATTGCATATTAATAAAAAAAGAGATGATAATATTAATTATCATCTCTTCTAAAATTATAACAATACAATTTATTATTTACAATTGAATTACAAATTTTGCAACATATTCATCATTTTCAGATTTAATTTTCAATAAATAAACGCCAGCACTTAAATTTTTTAATCTAAATTGTAATGTTTGGTTTGTTATTTCTAATTCTGATTTTTCCAATGTTTGTATTAAATTTCCAGTAATATCCATAATATTAATCAATTCAATATTATTTGGTCTAATTTCTAAAGGTAATTCTAATTGTAAATTATTTATAGTAGGATTTGGATATAACTTAATTTTTTCACTTAATTCATTATC
>JBEICW010000438.1:0-3253 GCA_040383785.1 Ignavibacteria bacterium
TAAAACAAAACAACATGAAAATAGAAATAAATGACTTTTGGAATGGCATTGAACAAACTTTAGAAGGTGCTACGGCTTTAGATTCAAAAGTAGTTGCAAAACATAATATTTTCCATCATTCTATAACGTGGTTTGATGCTAAAACTACCACGGTTTTACAAGCTATTGAGTTTACTGATTGTAATGACCAATTAAATGCTTTTGATACAATAGATTTAATGCTTTTGGTAAAACACGAAAGTACAGAGGGCTGGAGTTGTTTACAATATGCTATTGGATTTTACGACAAACAAGACAATTATACTTCCCAATTTAGATTCTGTTTTGAAACAAAAGAATACAGTATGCTACCCATTGAAGGAGAATTATTAGCCTTCGCTTTTGTTGACGATTTGCCTTTAATGAGGATTTTTAATGAGGATGATGAAATGTAAATAAATTGTTTATCTTTGTATATCCTTTGGACGGAGTGATAGCTATCCAAAGGAACATGAAGCAAATATTTGTTTCACCCTAAGCCAGTAGTCTATCACCTACTGGCTTTTTTACTTTAAAAATTATAAATATGAAATATCAGTTGATTAATGTTAATGAATTGACATCTTTTGAAAGGAGAGATTTAAGGAGTAGTGTAATTGAAAAATTACATGAACGTATTAAATCTGGATACAATCCTGCAAGACCTATTACGGTAGTATTGCAAAACGATAAATATATTGTTGCAGATGGCAATCATAGATTAAAAGTTTTAAAGGAATTAAATATTGAATCTGTACCATGTGTAATTAGAGAAGGAAATATTTACAGCATTAGTATTGAATGTAATAATGATGAAGATACCTATGCTCCAGAGGATTTATTTGATAAATTAAATACTATTTATCAATTAAAAAATGATGGATTAACACAAGAGCAAATAGGTGAAATATTAAAAATGAGTAGAGAAAACATTAGTCATTATGGTATTTTAATAAACAAAATTGCTACAAACATTTTAAATAAATGCAAACAAATTCAATATGGACGTGTAGCAGAAAGTGCTACAAATGTAGCATTTAATTTTACTATTGGATGGTTTAGAAATTCTGGATTATATGAATTAAATGAGTATTATCAAAATAAAATTGTAGAAAGATTTATTACTGATAAGTGTAATTGGAATAACAGTAAAGTCCAACAAGAAACATCGAAATATAAATTATATATAGAGATGATTAACTATGCTGAAAACAATATACAAGACACAAGTAAATTAGAAGACGTTATATCTATAATTAATAATGATACTTACAAATCTATTAATCAATTAATTGATAAAATTAATGATATTAATAAAGGAAGTAGAAATAAATTAATATGTGGTGATTCTGTTATTGAGTTAGAAAATTTAGATGATGCAAGTATTGATTTAGTAATTACAGATCCTCCTTATGGTATTAATTATAAATCTAATTTTAGTAAATATTCTGAACATATAACAAAAGAAGGATTAGAAAACGATGATGATACTGCAATAGAAATTTTTGATAAAGTTTGTGAGGTATTAAACAGAAAAACAAAAGCAGATTCTCACTTATACTTTTTTATAGATTGGAAAAATTATGCAAAATTTCAATTAATAGCATCAAAATATTTTACATTAAAAACTCCTATTGTATGGTATAAATCAGATGCTGGTATAGGTGATTTACAATGTGATTGGATTAATGGAACTGAAATAATTATATACTGTATAAAAGGTAAAAAGCCAGTAAACAAAAGAAGAGTAAATGTAATACAGGAAGGTAGGTTGTCTTCTGATAAAATGATTCACCCTACACAAAAGCCAGAATCATTAATAAACGCAATATTAGAAGTATCTGCAAATAAACATGATTTATTTTGTGACCCATTTATGGGAAGTGGCAGTCATGTTTCAGCTGCAAAAAAATATGGCTGTAATTACGTTGGTATTGAACTTGATAAAACATTTTTTGAAAAAGCTAAAAATAATATAAATGAATAAAATGACAGAAATGGATATACGGCTTCATGAGCAAGGACATTCATTTGAATTAACAATTATGAATATTTTAAAAAATAAAAATCCAGCATTTAAGTATGGTTTTTTTAGTCCTGATTGGATTGATACAGATAATAAAATTGCATTTGAATGCAAATGTACAAGACCATATTATACTACGCCAAGTAAATCTTTAGGAACCGATATTGGAACTGGAATGAGAATGTTTCAATATTTAAATTACAAAAAATTAATTAACCATGGTTTTAGAGTATTCATGATTCACGGAATGACACAAGGAGCATTTATGGGAAATATTTTTCATACAGAAATTACTCCTTTAATTATTAAAAAACAATTAGTAAGTAATAATAAAAAGACTGTTTATTGGCTATATAAAAGACCTACAAATTGCTGATTATAACAGTGAAATTAATTTAGAGGAATTTTATAAAGAATAAAATTATGATAAACATTGATACAAGACTTTTGCCGCAGGTGACGCCTGACCAGTTGTTTCTCCTTTGCCATATTGTAAATTTTATGAATGAGAATAAAATGTGTTTTCCTTCAAACAAAAAATTGATTGAACAGTCTGGATTTAGTGAATCAAAGATTTTAAGGGTAAAAAATGATTTGGTAACACGAAATATTATAAGCGTAAAAAAACGCTTTAGAGCTGATGGAAGCCAAACAAGTAACCTTTATAGAATAGAAACTGATTTGATAGGCGTATTTGTTACAGGCAAAAATATGTCAAATTTGGAACCCCACCCCTTCACCGATGAAGAGGGGGACACCTTCACCCATGAAGGGGGGACACCTTTAGGCATGAAGGGGCATGAAGTATTAACCAATTTAAGTATTAACCAAAAAGAAGTATTATCTTCTAAAAATTCTATCGAATTTTGCCAAAATGAAGAAATTGAAATTATTGATTTGCCAAAACAAAAGTTAAATCCTTTTTCCATAGTTGCAGAAGCACAAAAAGAAAAAGAAAAAACTTTTGCGCCGCAAAAAGAAAAAGCCGAGCGAAAGCCAAACCCAAACTACGAAGCATTCACAATTTTCTGCCAAACCTTTGAAAACTTATCTGGTGCCAATTACCCAACCGACCAGAATGGCAATTATATCATGATGCCAAAAGATGCAGGTAATATGGTTTATCTCATGCGTTTCATTGACAAAATAGACAGAAATGGAAATAGCCATGAAGCATTAAAAATATTTATGCAAGCCGCATGGTCGTTA
>JBEICW010000439.1:0-3237 GCA_040383785.1 Ignavibacteria bacterium
CAAAATCGCCTTTGGTTTGCCAGTAGTTCCAGATGTATAAAGTAAAAATAATTGGTCTTCTGCATCTGTTTCTTCTACTTCGCATTTATTTGAGGCAATTGGCAATGCCATTAATTCATGCCACCAATAGTCGCGCCCCATCTGCATATCGACTGGTTGATTAGTACGTTGGAAACAAATCACATGCTCTACAATTCCGGCTCTACTTGCCGCTTCGTCAACTATATTTTTGAGGTTAACTAATTTCCCACGCTGAAAAGCCCCATCGCAAGTAATTACAACTCTCGATTGACTATCTTCAATTCTATCATTCAACGCTTCGGTAGAAAATCCACCATAAACTACAGAATGGACTGCACCAATTCTTGCACAGGCAAGCATTGCAATTGCTAATTCAGGCACTCTACCCATGTAGATTGTAACTTTTTCGCCTTTTTTGACGCCCATACTTTTTAGCACATTTGCGAATTTACAAACATCACGGTGCAAGGCGTAATACGACATCACTCTCGAAGTGCCATCTTCACCTTCCCAAATCATTGCGATTTTATTTTTACGGTGGGTTGTAAGGTGTCTATCCAAAGCATTGTAACAAATGTTGGTTTTACCACCTGTATAAAACTTATAAAAAGGTGGGTTTGAATCGTCTTTAAATTTATCCCATTTTTTGAACCAATGAAGTTCTTCTGCCTCTTTTGTCCAAAATTCTTCATTATTATCCAAAGCATATTGATTTAGTTTATCCCAATCTTTGATAGTAGCAATTTCTATCACACTTTCAGATGGGTAATACATTTCGCTGGTATTTCTGATTATATCATTTGTAGTTTCGTCAGAGTTGTTAATTTGTAGATTTTCGCTCATAAATTATACTATGTTTTTTATTTTTAAATTAAAAAGAATTATTTTTGTAATATAACTAAGACAATTTAATTAGACAAATATTATACTTAATATTTAATTAAAAATAAAACAAATGGCTACAGCAAAAAAAATTACAGTTAAAGAGATTTTATCAATATTTAAAGATAATTATAATGAAACTAATGTAAATGGAATGGCTCGTTTTGGGATAGATAGTAGTAACGCTTTTGGTTTATCTATGCCACAAATCAGAGGATTGGCGAAGGAAATTGGGCGAAATAATGAATTAGCAATGGAACTTTGGGATACAAAATTTCATGAATCCAAATTATTATCAATTTTCATAGCAGAACCAAAAAAAGTAACTTCTGAGCAATTAGACCATTGGGTAAGCGAAATCACATCTTGGGACGAATGTGACCAATTTTGCAGTAATTTAGCTGGTATGTCTCCATTTTATTTGACCAAAATTGACGAATGGACTTTGAGTAATGAGGAGTTTATTCTTAGAGCAGGAATAGTTTTGATTGTAGTAATTGCCTACAAAAAGAAGAAAGAAATTAGTGATGATTATGTATTAAAAAACTATAAACACTTACTAATTACTCACTCCACCGACCCACGTAATTTCGTAAAGAAAGCAGTAAATTGGGCAATTCGTCAGCTGGGCAAACGCAGCCAATATATGCGATTAGAAATGATAAAACTTTGTGATGAAATGTTAGAAATACACCCCAAATCTTCCCCTGCTCGCTGGGTAGCGAAAGGTGCATTAAGAGAACTTAATGATGAAAAGATAATAAATAGAATTAAATTGGAAAGAGTGGGGTGAGGTTAAAAAAAATAGTAATTATATAGAATTATTGCAATTTTAAAATTATTTTTTATTTTTACATGGAAAATTTGAATGAAGAAAATGAAATAGTAGATTTAACATATTTTTTTGAAATTTATTTTTTAGGCATATATAAATAACTTTTATCTGGTTTAATTTTGAATGAAGAAAATGAAAACTGACTTCATAAGTGAATTTAAAACACCTCTAGGAGTTGTTAATTGTGTAGTTATTTCAAACAATACTCTCAGTTATATTGAGACTAAGAAGTATAAAAACAGTTCTTCAGAAATTTTAAAAACTGAAGTGCATAAAATTGAAATAGTATCATTTAAAATAAAAGTTCCACTTTATAACGGCGATATCTTGACTGATAGTTTAGGCTGGATTTACAGAATTGAAAAAATAGTTGATGTTTATGAATTGCTTGAAACTTATTGCCTACTTGACAAAGTCAATGAAGATGTATCTTTTGAATTAGCCGCAGGAGAGAACTTAGATGCAATACAAGCTGAATATAATGAATGGATTTTACATATTGGGACAGAAGACGGAGAAATTTTACACTCAAGAGCTGAAAATGACGACTTGTTCCCTCAAAGATTAAAAGACAAAGTAGATTCTTTTAATTCAATTACAAAAATTATGCAAAACGGATTTATGACAAAAATTCCAGATCTTAAAAAAGGTGAGAAAATCCATATTCAATACTTGGCGGCATACGACAAAAATGATTTACAAAAAGTAAACACTTGGCTTGCTGTAGATGAGTTGAAGATAAAACTTGAAAAATGGACTGGTATATTGTAGTTCAAACTAAGTTAACTATTAAAGTATCTCTTAAACAAAAATAACCCTGCATTAGTATGACTATAATAACTCTCAATTTTCATTCTAATGAAATATTCGAAATCTGGTGTCAAACTTCAGATTATTAGACCAGTCATAGATATCCAACGATTAGGAAGGTATTTAAAGGGTAAAATAATTTCAGGGTGTGAAAATGTAAATGGCATTTTCTTTAATTTATATGTTGAGAAATAACTTAATATCAATAAATTGAAATCCAATAATCTTTTAACGAATTTATATTAAATTTGTTATAATTACATAATAATGAATACGAGTGGTTTGTATTACCACACAATTAATACGCAATATATACGTTAATACGAAAATGAGATACTTAGTAAAAGATGAAAAACTCGTATTGAAATACGCACCAGGTAAAGGCGCATGGACATATCACATTCAAATCCCTAATACAAAACATATAGTTGGAAAATGGGGCTCATTAAAAGTTTCTGGTACTATAGACGACTACAAAATTTAAAGTATAAACTTATTTACAATTACTGGACAAGATAAGTTCATTTCAATAAATGAAAAAATTAGAAAATCTATCAATAAAAGCGGTGGTGATACCGTGATATTAAATCTTTTTTTATTAGAATCTCCTATGTAAATTACAAATATTGATATTTTAAAAGCATTTATATACAAGGTGTAATCTTACAATTTAAAAAATTATCAGAATA
>JBEICW010000440.1:0-3236 GCA_040383785.1 Ignavibacteria bacterium
AGTGAAACAATAAGAATATATCCTGGTGAAATTTGCAGTAAGTACGAGCCTATTCGATTTAAGTTTATGAATAACTATGGCAAATACGATTATTACACTTTTACAGGTGCAAAGACAAAAAGCACTAACATAAAACGTAATACTTACAAAAGTAATCCAAATCAATGGAGTGGCACTAACTACAACTACTCAAGAACAAGCAGAGGTTTAAGCCAATATGAGACTGTGTTAGACGATACGATTACAATCAATAGTGATTGGATCACTCAATTAGAATCTATTTGGTTAGAGCAATTAGTAACAAGTCCTGATGTTTACATTTATGAAGGTAGCAACTTAGTTTCAGTTAATATCACAAATGCTAACTACGAAACTAAATATGAAGCAAGTCAGCAACTATTTAACTTAGTTATTTCATTTACATACTCACAAAACAGAAAAAGACAAAGAAGATGATTTTAACTAAAATTTATATCAATAACGAGCAAATAGACTTAACGGATGAAGTATCAATCCCTCTTAACTTTAATATTGCAGATATACGTGAACCTGAAAAACGTAGTACTACATGGAGCAAAACAGTTGTATTACCTGGCACTACTTTTAACAATCAATTGTTTTCAAATATATGGAATGTTAATGCAGTCATCAATAGTACAGGCACTACTAACTTTACTCCAAATTTTAACCCGAATTTAAAAGCTATTGCAGAGATTACTTATAACGAAGCAACTCAGTTTAAAGGTATTTGCCAATTGTTGAATGTAAATGTTACTGATAAATACGAGATACAATATGAGGTTTGTTTTTATGGCAGCTTACAAAACATTTATCAGGATTTTACTAATGGTTATTTAAGAGATATTGATTTAACTGAATACAATCATAATTACACATTACACAATCAGTTTTTAAGTTGGAGCAGAACTAATGGATATGTATATCCACATATTGATTATGGCAAAAGAATAAACAGTCAATTTAAAGTAGAAGATATTTACCCAGCTGTATTTGTTAAAACATTAATTGATAAAATGTTTACTCAAGCAGGATATACTTATCAATCTAATTTTTTTGAAACTGATACATTTAAAAAATTAATTATACCTTATAACGGGCAAAGTTTATTAAGTCTAAGTGGTGAGCAAATAGAGAATAGAAGTTTTAGAGCAGAAAAAACAGCAGAGCAAGAGGTTAGATTTACATTTCCTGATGATTCGTTTTATGAAACACCTTTTGTCGGACCAGGAATCCCAAGACCTGCGGCATGTGATATAAGTTTTCAAGATGATATTAATGCACCAAATTATGATCCTGGAAATACATTTACAAGTAATTTATACTATAAAGCAACAAGGTCAGGAAATTATAAATTCAAAACATTTATAAAATTAAACATTGAATACTTACCTGATGTACCATTAACTCTTTATTCTGATTATACACCATGTAGTTTAGTAATTTATAGAAACAACACAATAATAGGTAATGTACCAATAAGATTAGTTTTAAATGGTAATAGTTTTTATGCAAATACTTTTAATGTTAGAGTTACAAATGATGGAAGTGATTATATTGACTATGGTCAGTTAAGTGAAGATGCTGAAGGTACTTTAGAAATACAAACAAATCTTAATCAAAACGATAGTGTTTATGTATCAATTGTAACAAACCACCCTTCATATTTAATTATATTGCCACAATTGGATGGTGATGATATACAAGTACAAGGTATAATAAATATTAAAGATGAAAGTACATTTCAAGGTCAATTATTAGATTCAACAATTCAAGAAGGTGATACAGTAATTTTATCAGATGTATTGCCCGATAACATAAAACAAAGTGATTTTTTTAACTCAATAATAAAAGCATTTAACTTATTTGTTGAGGTTGATAAAAGTAATGAATTTAACTTATTAATAGAGCCAAGACCTACGTTTTATAGCAGCGGAACTGTGAATAATTGGTCTGATAAATTAGACTATTCAAAAGAAACGAAAATCATTCCAATGGGTGAGATAAATAATAAAACTTATTTATTCACTTACAAAGACGATAAAGATTATTTTAATACTGACTATCAAACAAAGTTTGCTGAAATATACGGGCAAAAGAAATATGATATACAAAATGATTTTTTAAAAGGTGAGGTTAAAACTGAATTAATATTTAGTCCCACTCCATTAGTTGATACAATTGGACACGACAGAGTAATATCTAAAATTTACACATTAGATAATAATGGAGCTATAAAGTTCACACCTTCAAATATTAGGTTGCTTTATTATGGTGGTTTAAAAACAACTTTAAATACATGGCAGCACATAGCAACAAGCGGCACAACTATTAGAAGTAACTATGCCTATGCTGGTCATTTAGATGATGTACAGAATCCAACTTTTGATTTATCGTTTACAAATCCACGACAAGTATATTACACACCTGAAAGATATACAACTAACAATCTATACAATAAATATTGGAAAGATTACATTGAGCAAATAGCAGATAAGGATAGTAAAATATTTGTTGGCTACTTTTTAATTAATGAATTTGACATTCAGTCATTAGATTTTAGAAATACATTTTATTTTGAAAATGATTATTGGAGACTAAATAAAATAATTGATTATGATATATCTGCAAAAGTTCCTACTAAATGCGAATTTATTAAGTTAAAAACATTACCACCTTATGTAGATGATATTGGATTTAATACTTTAGGAGGTGTTGAAGATAACGGAACTGTAGTAGCACCAACTGGAAAAATATTTAATTCTTACAATGATAACTTTGTAACTGAAGGTGCTATTGTAAGTGGGATGAGAAATCAAGTTAATTCGGGTGAAGGTGTTATTGTTATAGGTAGTGATAACACTGTAGGCTCAGGAAGTTCTAATGTTTCAATTACAGCATCAACAGGTGTAACTTTGATGAACGGTGTTTCAAATGTAGCAGTAACGAATAGCAGCGGAATAACAGTAACAGAATCAAACGTTACTTACAATAATGGGATTAAGACATTAAACAATGTATCTTATAAAAAATATGTTGCATTACTTACACAGTCAGGAGTTACAGCACCAACAGTAGTAGAGTTAGAAACAACTATGAGTAGTGGCATTACTTCAAGTTATTATTTAGTAGGTGAGTATAAATTATTATCGAATGCAGAATTTACAGCAAATAAAACATTTGTAATGATTAATCAAACTGGATTAAGCATGATTGGA
>JBEICW010000441.1:0-3208 GCA_040383785.1 Ignavibacteria bacterium
GCTAAAATTCAAGAAAATATAAAAGCATTAAAAGAAGAAAGTTATCAAGCGGGATTTATTGATGACTTATTTGTAAATATATTAGGATTTACACTTGCTCCTAAGCTAGATTATAATTTTGTTTTGGAGAAAAAGAATGTTGATGATAGTAGAAAGGCAGACGGAGCAATAATAATTGAAGAAAAAGTAAAAGCAGTAATTGAACTTAAAGGCACAGAAACAACAGATTTAGGAAAAGTAGAAGACCAAGCTTTTAAGTATAAAAACAATCAGCCTGATTGCGTATATGTTATTACTTCAAATTTTGAAAAACTACGGTTTTACATTGATAATGCAGTTGAGCATATTGAATTTAATTTATTTACACTTACAGAAGAGGAATTTCATCAATTATATTTGTGTTTAGGTTTAGAAAATATTTCTCAAAATATCCCAAAGAAAATTTTGGATGAATCTCTAAGCCAAGAGGATGTAATTACAAATAAATTATACATAGATTATTCTTTGTTTAAAAGAGAACTACATCAAAATTTAGTGTTACTTAATCCTGATTTTGAACCTTTAGAATTATTCAAAAAATCACAAAAATTATTAGATAGATTTTTGTTTTTATTCTTTGGAGAAGACAGACATTTATTACCTCCAAACTCAGTCAGGCTTATTCTTACTGAATGGAATCAGTTAAGAGAATTAGATGAATACAGCCCACTATATGAACGTTTCAAGAAATACTTTGGTTACCTGAATATAGGTTACAAGGGTGTAAAATATAATGTATTTGCTTATAATGGGGGACTTTTTAAACCTGACGAAGTATTAGACAATATTACAATTGATGATAATTTACTCTACAAACACACGCTGAAACTCTCTGAATACGACTTCGCCAGTGAGGTGGATGTGAACATATTAGGTCATATTTTTGAAAACTCTTTAAATGAGTTGGATGAAATTAAAGCACAATTAGAAGGTCAGGATATTGATAAATCTAAAACCAAAAGAAAAAAAGATGGTGTTTTTTATACTCCTAAATACATTACTAAATACATTGTAGAGAATACAGTTGGTAAATTGTGCGAGGAGAAGAAAGTAGCACTTGAAATTGTTGAAGAGGAGTACTTTGCTGATAAAAAGAGACAAAAGAAAACCATTCAAGGATTAGTTGAAAAACTTGAAATTTATAGAAAATGGTTGTTGCAATTGACTATTTGCGACCCTGCTTGTGGTTCAGGAGCCTTCCTAAATCAAGCACTTGATTTTTTAATTGAAGAACACCAATATATTGATGAACTTCAAGCCAAATTGTTTGGTGATGCTTTGGTGTTGAGTGATATGGAAAACAGCATTTTAGAGAACAATCTTTTTGGGGTAGATTTAAATGAAGAAAGTGTTGAGATTGCTAAACTTTCTTTATGGCTAAGAACAGCACAGCCTAACCGAAAATTAAATGACCTTAATGGAAATATTAAATGTGGCAACTCATTAATAGATGACACCGAAGTAGCAGGGGATAAAGCCTTTAATTGGCAAAAATCGTTTCCTATAGTTTTTGAAAAAGGGGGGTTTGATGTAATTATTGGTAATCCTCCTTATGTGAATGCTAGAACTATGAATTCAAAAGAAAGAACTTATTTGTCATTAAAGTATCCAATATTAAATGGAGCTTGGGATTTATACGTTCCTTTCTTATTAAAAGTTAATGAAATTTCAAAAAATAATTGTTATGGTTGGATAATTCCTAATAAACTTTTAATAAGTGATTATGCAAAGACTACATTAACTGATTTGAAAGAAAAAGGATTAAATAAAGTGATTAATATTTCTTCGTTACCAATTTTTAAAAATGTTGGAGTATATCCAATAATATTAATTAATAATAATGAAAGTGATTTATTTAATGTTTATGAAATAAAAAATATCCAAAATTTTTATAATATTGAGGATTATGTTAAAAAAGAAAACACTTTTAAAAGATACAACACTTTTAAAGAGTTTGATATTTTAATTAATTCAGGAACAACAGGATTTGAAGCTCAAAAAATAATCCCATTAATTAATGAAAATAATGAAGGAATAAATTTTGCTGTAAGTGGTTCTATTGACCCTTATCAGATTGATTTTTCAAATGTTCCGTATATGAAAAATAAATATAAAAACCCCAAAATAAAATTAGACAAGACAATTGTTGCAAGTTCAAAAATTGAATTTTGGAATAAAGATAAAGTTGTAATTGCAGGAATGACTAAAAGACTTGAATCCTACTATTCAAATGAACCATTAGCTTTAGGTGTAGGAGTTTATGGTATTTATGGTTTTGGAAAATATCATCCACTATTTCTATTGTCAATATTAAACAGCAAGTTCTTAACATATTATTTAATAACTGAATTTGAGGATAAACATTTAGCGGGAGGATATTTAGCAATTAATAAGTCAACAATAGAAGAATTGCCATTGGTTGAAATTTCACTTTCAAATCAGCAACCCTTTATAGAAAAAGCAAATTTATTGCTTACCTTACATAGAGAACTACAAGCTCATACTAATAAATTTATAACTCTTTTGCTTTCTGATTTCAAAATAGGAAATACTACAAAAAACATTAAAAATTGGTATACACTTACTTGGTCTGAATTTGAAAAGGAACTTAATAAATTAAAAATAATTCTTTTAGCTCAACAAAAGGAAGATTGGTTTGACCGCTTCAATAGATTAAAAAATCAAGCACAAAATTTTCAAAATCAAATTAACGAAACTGAATCCCAAATTAATACTATGGTCTATGAACTATATGATTTGAGTAAAGAAGAAATTGATATAGTAGATAGTAGAAAATACTAAAATATTTATGAAAGCAAACGAATTACAGATAAATAACTTTTTACAAGCACCAAATGTGCAATTTGTGATTCCTGTGTATCAGCGAAATTATGATTGGAAAAATGCTGAATGTAAAGAGTTGTTAAATGATATTATCTCGGTTGAAACAGAGGATAGAGGAACACATTTCATTGGGAGTATTGTATTTGTTCACGAAGGAACTTACAGTACCAGCGAAGTAAAAGAATTGGTTATTATTGATGGTCAACAAAGATTGACAACAATCAATATTTTATATGTAGCTCTTTATCGATTTGCAAAAGAAACTAATAGAACTCAAGATGCAGAAAGGTTGTATAATATGTTTCTTACCAACCAATATGCTAAA
>JBEICW010000442.1:0-3193 GCA_040383785.1 Ignavibacteria bacterium
AACCTTATTCTAATATAAATAATTATTTTGAAGGCATGAAAAGTAGCCAATTCTCCGTAATAGAATCAAAGTACAGAAATGCAATTTCCAAAGGTGCAATTGGTGTAATTATAATTAATGATTTTTGTTCTTATGATGCTAAAAACTGGTTAAAAAATATTAAAGAATATTCTTTCCCAAGTATCAATCTTGCTCAAAGAGTTACAAATAATTTTGCTTCTATTATTAACTATAATTCTGCAATTGAAATATTTAAGAGCGAAGAAATTAAATTTGAGACAATTTGTGAAAATCACATTAAAGGTAAAATACAGAGTTTTGAATTGAAAAGTGAGATTAGCTTTAAAGGTAATTTTGAAGAGATTGATTTTGTTTCTCCAAATATAGTTGGATTTATAGAAGGAAGAGACGAAGAGTTGAAAAATGAATATGTTGTTATATCTGCTCATTATGATCATTTAGGGATAGTAAAACATTTTAACGAAAATGATAGTATTTACAATGGCATGACAGATAATGCACTTGGAACTGCAGTTCTATTAGAAATTGCAAATCATCTAAATACATATAAATTAAATAAAAGAAGTCTAATATTTTTACTTACAACTGGAGAAGAGTTTGGTTTATTAGGTTCTACATATTATACACAAAATCCAATAAAACCACTTTATAATACTATTGTAAATGTTAACATAGATGGTGTAGCATTTTTTGATGAATTTAAAGAAATTGTCTGTATAGGTGAAGAACACACAAATATTGATGAAATTTTAAATCCAATAGCAAACAAATATAATCTGACAATAGGTAATATTCCTAATAATTTTCAACAAGAAGAAGCTTATAGACTTTCGGATAATTACAGTTTTTCAAAAGTTGGTATTCCATCATTTTTGTTAATAGAAGGAACAAAATATGTAAATTATACTGAAAAACAATCTTTAAAATTTTTAACAAATTATTCAGATAATATTTACCATTCAGTAAACGATGATTTGTCAATTCCAATTAATCTTAGTGCTGTAAATTTACACACAAATATTTTAATAGATTTTATATTGGCTTTGACAAATACAGACAAAAAAATAGAGTTTATCATTGGAAGTCCGTTCAAAAATGCTTCAATTAGAATGAAAAAGGAAAATAATAGATGAATTTTAATTTCAAATTAACTTCGGTTTTAACTCTTATTTTAGTGTTAATTTTAGGTTTTAATAGCTGTGTACATAGATTAGAAAACGCAACAACAATTAAAATTAAAGGTTCTGATACTATGTTTAAGCTATTGGAAAACTTAGCTGCGATATATATGGAAAATCATAAAGAAGTAATAATTTTTGTTGAAGGTGGTGGTTCTAATAAGGGATTTGAGGCATTGAATAAAGGTGAAGCTGATATTGCAATGTCATCAAGAGCAATTAATTCTAATGAAATTAAACAATTAGCTGAAAAGTATTCAAAAGTTGGTGTGTCAAATATAGTAGCAAAAGATGTTTTTGGGATTTATCTGAATCAACTAAATTCTGCGAGCGATTTAAGTATTAAAAACATAAAAGATATTTTTACTTGTAAAGTTAACAATTGGAATGAAATATCTAATTTCAAAGGTGAAATTTATAGGGTAATTCGTTCACCTAATACTGGCACTTTTGGATATTTTCAGAGTTTTGTATTAGATGAAGAAAATTACTGTGAAAATGCTATAACTATTTCTAATAATAAAGAAATTATTAATACTATAGAATCAAACAAAAATGCAATTGGTTATGGTAGTTTGATACATAAAGGTAATATTAAAATTGTGTCAATTAATGGATATCTACCAAATGATGAAAATATCTCAAATGACAAATACCCATTAATTAGATATCTGGAATTATTCACAAAAGATACACCATCACCTCAAATTACAAATTTTATTAACTGGATTCAAGGCAAAGAAGGTCAAAAAATAGTGAAAAATAATGGATTAATACCAACTTACAAATTTAGTTATTAAGATTTAACAAGTAAAAATTAGGAAAAAATGTACGATTATTTGATAGTTGGTGGAGGAATAGCTGGATGTACTTTATATAATAGACTAAAGTTTTTTGATAACCAAACAGGAAACAAATTAGGCAAAGTAAGCGATTTAAAAGTAAAAATTATAGATTATTCTCCGCAAAATAATTCGTCCAAAGTAGCAGCAGGAATTTATAATCCAATTGTTTTTAAGCGACTATCAAAAAGTTGGGAAATCAATAATTTATTACCTGAAATGGAGTTATTCTATTCTGAAATGGAAAATATATTCGACACAAAATTACTTCATAAAGTTAATATTGCTAAAATATTAGCTAATCAAGACGAGGTGAATTTTTGGCAGAAAAAAGCTCAAGAAAGAGAATTATCAGATTATTTGTCTAATATTAAATTTAGATATAATGAGGATATAATTGAAAATTCGGCTGGATTAGCAGTTATCAAAAATTCTGGCTTTTTGGACATTAATAATTATATAAATCATACTATTGAATTTGCAAAAAAAAATAATGAATATTTAAATGCAGAGTTTGATTTTAGAAATTTAGAAGTTAATGATAATATAAAATATAAAATACAAGCTGGAAATAGTACAAATGCAGAAAAGATAATATTTGCAGAGGGTTACAAAATTTCACCAAATAATGTACCTCAAAATCCATTTTTCCCACATTCAAAATTCAAACTCACTAAAGGCGAAGTGCTTACAATAAAAATTGAAAACTTTGATTTGGATTATATAATTAATAAAGGCGTATTTTTACTACCGCTAAAAGAAGTAATTAGTATTAATGAAAATCTTAATGCTCGAAATTTATTTAGAATTGGAGCTACTTACGAATGGAATGATTTGACTGAAAATCAAACTGATAAAGGCAAAAATGATATTTTAAATAAGTTTAAAATGTTTTTCAAAGGTGATTTTGAAATAATTGAACACAAAGTAGGAATTAGACCAACAGTAATAGATAGAAGACCAATTATTGGAGTTAGTCCAAGTAATGATAATATATTTATTTTTAATGGATTAGGTACCAAAGGAGTGATGATTGCACCATTGGTTTCAAAGGTTTTTATCAACAATTTTCTCATTGATAAACTTGAAAGTCTATCAAATAATATGAACAGATTGAATGATTCAAATTATAATAGGTTTATGAAGTAAATT
>JBEICW010000443.1:0-3184 GCA_040383785.1 Ignavibacteria bacterium
AAAAAAAACAAACTGAATTTTTCCCTCAATTCAAGCACAACTATTTATTCAAATAGTGATAACAATAACAAAATACTTCAGGGTTCATCAGATAATACTATTAAGGTTAAATATTTTGTTCCTTTATTAATAAGGGCAAATACCATTTATGATTTTGAACAAAATAAAATAGTAAACCTAAAATGGGGAATTACACTTGATGTAGAAACAATAAAGAAAGATGCCCTAAATAAGAAAAATGAATTAACCAAGGTTGATAAACTTAGTAACCTCAATAAAATTGATAATATAAATCTTAAGGATGAAGGCAATTACTTAGAATACTTTAAGGCAAATAAAATAATTAAAAATTATGAAGCCAACCAATGGTCTGACAAAAAATTAGATTCTACCTTATACAAGCAGGCAAAAAACTATTCTTCGAAATATGAAAATGAAATTAATCAAAATAAAGAAGGATATCATGTGCCAAAGGCCGATTCACTTTATAAAAACAAAGTACCTGATTATGCTACAAAGCATAAGGATGATTATACAAATCAAGCAATGAACTATGATGGTGCTAAAGATGAAAAACTAAATACAGCAAGTGGTAAACTAATTCAAAATATTAAGAAGTTAGGTATTGGTAGTCACTTTGTTGATTACTCAGAACTTTCTATTAAGAATCAGAATATTTTTGGAATAAGTGGTGAATATGAGAAGAAACTTTATTTGGCTGCTGGAGCTGGTAGAATAACGAATAATGATTTTTTAAGTAACTTATTTAACAGGGATAATTTTTCAGAATTAAGGAATACGCAAAAGTCGTCGAACCTAAAATGGATAAGATTAGGTTATTCAAGTAAAGATGAAAAAAAAATAATTTTTACCTATTCAGAAGGTTTGAATTATATTCTTAATCCTGATGGATTAAGAATAAAAAATTTAGGAGTTCAGGTATTGTTACCTCTAAATAAAAATATTGCCTTAGAAGGAGAATATTCAAATTCTCTTTCGAGAAGTAAGTTTGAAGACGTGTCTACAAATTCATTCGGTATTAAAAATTTAGTAAGTAATAAAAGACCTGTTAATCATGCGTACTCCTTAAAATTACCAATTCAATTTAAAAATTTATCTTGTTTAGTAAGTCACGGTATCATTGAAAAAAATTACCAAGGTTTCAGCACAAATTTCCTTAATAAAAATATTACATATTTTGAGTTCAAATCAGAAATTAAACTCTTAAAAAAACTCGTTGTAATTAGTGCACGACAAAGGCAAGAAAAATCGAACTACGATAAATCAAGTCCTTTCACTAGTACTACTCTTAATCGAAACTTCAAGGTGAATTTTAATTTCAAAAAACTACCTAAATTATTCATTAACTTAATAAATGTGAGAAGAGATAATGTTAAAGATTTAGTAAAGTCAGTTTATACTTCTCAAAACAATACTTTGATTGCAGGTTTATCTAAACAATTTGCCATTAGAAAGAAAAGGTTGTTTACACAACTTTCTGTGAGTCATATAAAATTTAGAATTGATGTTAATGAAATGACAAATACCAACATCACAAAAACAATTTCTTTATTACAATCAATACAGTTAAGTAAAATGCTTAACTTATCAGCAAACGGAACTGTGTTTATTTATAATAACATTGCTACTAAGAATATCGATGCTAAAGTTACTATTACTCCCAACAAAAAAATCAAAATCACTCTTGGAGAAAAAATTAGTATCAATTCGTTTAATGAAAGTCAATATTCCAGCAATGTTTCAATTATTTACACATATAGTTCCAAGGTGAATTTCATACTTAATTATGTTTACGGAAAATTTTATACGCCTTACAATCAACTGATTAAGAACAACTTTGGAAATTTAACATTGAATTTGAAAATTTAACATTTTTTTTGTTTTTGAAAAATCCATTATATGAAATACAATATAAAAATACTATCAATTATTTTACTGTTCTTTCAATTAAAAACAGTTACTGCACAAATAGAACTTATCCCAAATGTTATTGAGTCTAATTTTCAATTAGAACAAATCTGGGATTTACAAATTAGCAACTCTTTAACTGATACCAATGTTAATATTGTAGCTCAGATAAAAAATCAACAAGGCGAAATATTATTTACTGCTACTACCCAAAATTTTTTACTTTCTAGTGGCTTACAATTTTTAAATATTGGTCAAATTTATCCAATTACATATACCTACGGTACTTCTCCTGAAGCTTTAAATACAGCAAAATGCTAATTTAGGTTTTGGGAATTATAGTTTATGCATACAATTAAATGAATCTACAACAAATGCTGAGTTGAGTAACGTATGTTTAGAACTAGCGATTACATTATTTACTCCTCCACAATTAACTTATCCTTTTGATGGTGAAATTATAGATGAAGTAGCACCAATCTTTACATGGATACCACCTGGTCCAATCTTACCTGGAGCAAATATCTATTATGATTGTAAAATTGTTGAAGTTGGTGGTGCACAGAATAGTGTTGATGCAATTATGAATAATCCTTCTATGTTTTATCAAGACAATATCAATGACTTACAATACATCAATCCACTTGCTTTTTTTGTTATTGATAGCACAAAAACTTATGCATGGAAAGTAAAGGCTAAATATCAAAGTAATGTAATTGGAGAGACAGATACATGGACTTTTAAGTTTAAGGATATTGATTCAACTACAACTATTTATCCAGACACAACTGATATTTATCCTGAGTTATTAGTAAAACCCAATTCAAGTTTTTATAAAATTCCTAAAACAGATCGTTTAACTTTTAAATTGATGGGGAATTATAATTCAAATAATTTAAAATATCGAATCGTCAATTTAAAAACAAACAAGGTTATAGCAGATGAAACGAATCAATGTTGTAGTTTTCAAATCAATCAATCCGAGCTTGGTCTTAACAAGTTTAAATGCAATTTATTCGATTCATGTATTCCTAAATCCAAAAAGATGTACGTCATTGAATTAATTTTAGAGTCGGGAGATATTCATTATCTTAAATTTAAATATTAATAGTACTTATTATTATCTATGCTAAGTAAATTTAAATATTACATTCTTCCTTCAATAATACTCATAAGTATTGTTACTGTTGGCTTCTATTTTAAAACAAATTCATCTATAAAAATTGGTTATGTAGAAAATGCTCTTCTATATCAA
>JBEICW010000444.1:0-3165 GCA_040383785.1 Ignavibacteria bacterium
CATACAAATATTCATATTTTTTGTATGTAAGTCTCAATTCAGCAAAGTTACTTTTAATTTGATTAATTCTTTTAATTTTATCTTTTGGACTTAATCCTTTATTTTCAATACTTTTCAATTCAGCAAATTTACTTCTCAAATTATTAAGTGAATTAGTTACTTCAGAATTATTTTTTGTAAGTCTAATTTTGATTTGTTCAGTAGGTTGATTTTCATTTATTGAAAATGCTAAAAATAATATAAAAAGAGGTAAAATTATTATATTAATTGTTTTTACTTTTATTTTTGAAATTATTTTCATTATATTTTAATAGTATTTTTAATAGTTTTTTTTATAAATATGATTTGAAAAATTGAGAATGCTTAGTAACAAAAGGGAGGGCTAATTTTACTTAACCCTCCCAATTTTATATTTTTTGATTAAAAATAACTGTTAAAAAATTATTTAAAATTATTCAACAATAACTTTCACAACTTTTTTATCGCTATTCATAATAAAATAAGTCCCTTTAGCTAAATCACTAATATCAACATTATCACTATTTCTTGAAACTTTAACTCTATTACCTTGTAAATCATAGATAGCAACATCCATAATTTCAGATAATCTAATAGAGTTGTTTGCTGGGTTAGGGAATACTCCAAAAACATCACCATTGCTAACTAATTCAGCAGGATTATCACCGATAGAAGTTTCATTTAATAATGTTTCATAACCTGAAAGTGCAACTGTTAATGAATTATTAAAAGGATATTCATTCCAAGAAGTTGGGTGTTGTGAGTTAAAGAAAATGTTTTTACCATCAGGAGTAGCTGTGAAACCAGTGATTTCCGCACCTAATGGAACAGTTGCGATTTTAACTAAATTGTCTAAAGTCGCCTCTTTTGATAAATCTAATAAGAACATTTCGCAAGTTCTGTTAGTTGTTCCAATTTGAACTCTACCAAATGAAGTACCATTTAAGTCTTCTAATATTGCTAAATATGATTTGTCATTAATATATAATACACCTAATCCGTCAGGGTTAGTTAAATGGTTTTTTGGATATTGTTTGTAAGTTCCAGTACCATTAGTCATTACTGGACCACCTTCTAAGAAAGATTTAATTTCATTTGTGTTTAAATCTAAAACTAAAACTCTACCATAATAATCAGTATATTTAGAAGAAGTAACAAGTGAATCACCAGTACCTAAAGCCATAGCTCTTTCAATTGCATGATAAGGAGTTGTATAGCCATTAGCTATTTTAGAAGCATTTGTTTTACCTGGAGTATCTGAACCAGTTTCAGCTAAATAAACTTTGTTAGTAGTTTTATCATAAACAACCCACTCTAATCTAGTAAAACCAGTAGCATTTACTTTTTGTGCTTCACGGTGGATGTTAATCATATTATCTAAGTTAGTATTATCAACTTCTACCCAAGTACCAGCATAAGAGCCAGGATTTTGTTTGAATAAATATGTTTTACCTTTAGTAAAATCACCAGCAACATCAGCAACAAATTTAGTTAACAATGAAGCATTTGCATCTCCATCTTCACCTAAGATAACTGTTTTATTATCTGGTAATATAGCACCACCTTCAAAACCTTGTCTTCCCCAATTGTATTGTTTTCTGATTGCTTTAGCTTCTCTTGGGTCAACTTCAACCATATAGTTAAAGTTTTCATATTTTTTCATAGATAAACCATCAAAACCAGGGAAACCATTTGGAGTAGAAACACCGATAACAAAATCAGCTGTATCTCTAACGCCTTTACCAGCTTGGAAAATATCATCACCAGAACCATCGTTATTTGCAGAACGGAACCACTCTTCAGCTGTCCAAACTCTACCATCAGTAGTTTGAATACCACCGCAGTTCATACCAGTTTCACCAACAGTTGACTCAAAATCAATATTGAAAAATTTACCAGTTCTACCGTCAGCCAATGTTTGATTTAATACTTCAACTGTACCGTCAAATTTTCTACCAATTTTAAAAGCAGTCATTCCACCACCATCACCAATTTTATCATCACTCAAAACCATTTCATGGTTTACTGATAACCAACCTAAACCAGTTTCGTTTTTAGTTGGGTCAGCAGGTGTAAAGCCAATAAAATCATGCCATTGTTTTGCTATTGCAGTTCCTGCAGCTGCTCTTTTAGTTTTTGTTGTTTGAACTGTATCTACACCACCAACAAATAAAGCTTGCATTTTAACAGGTGAACCTGGTACAACTACTTTATAAGCAAAAGCCGGCTCTTGTGTTCCCCAATCTAATTTCAAATCAAATGGAGCACTATTTAGGTTATAACTTAACGATAAACCTATCACTAAGGAAGTAAGTAATTTTTTCATGAAAAATCCTTAAATTTAATAAATGATTAATAAATATTATTTAAATATTTTTAAAATTGTTTTTTCTATACTTCCACTTTTCAATATTCAAAATTACTCTTCAATTGTTTATTTTTGTTGTATAACAAGTTAATATTATGTTAAGTGTAAAAAATTATTAAACATTGTAAAATTGAAAATTTTAAATACTTAAATTATACTAATACAATATTTAAATAATATCAAGTTTAATCGTCTTCATCTCAAAAAAACATAAATATGAATAAAATTATTGAAGTAAAAAATCTAATCAAAAAATATCAAAAAAATGATAAAAATTCTGTTGATGATATTAGTTTTGATGTAGAAAAAGGAGAATTCTTTGCCTTTTTGGGTCCAAATGGTGCTGGGAAAACAACAACTATCTCAATACTAACTACCACGCTTAATAAAACAAGTGGAAATATTAAAATCGCAGGATTTGATATTGAAAAAGAAAGCAAAGAAGTTCGAAAACAAATTGGCATAATCTTCCAAAACCCTTCGTTGGACTTGAACCTAACAGCAGAAGAAAATATACGCTTGCATAGTAGTTTGTATGGATTATACACATTCAAACCAATGTTCAAAATGATGGATAAAACTTACCAAGAAAGAGTAAATATGTTAGCAGAAATTGTTGGGCTAAAAGAAGATTTATTCAAAAATGTAAAGACATTTTCTGGTGGTATGAAACGAAAATTGGAAATTGTTAGGTCATTAATTCATAGACCCAAAGTACTATTTTTAGATGAACCAAGTACAGGGTTAGACCCCGTATCAAGAAATGACTTATGGAAATA
>JBEICW010000445.1:0-3147 GCA_040383785.1 Ignavibacteria bacterium
TATTATAGGCACAAGTGGTGGAGCATTAACCGGATTAAATTATCTTGCACAAAATTCAGATAAGGTACGTAAATTTATTGCAGACAGTTTTATGGGTTTTGGGCTAACATTAGAGGAATCTAAATTAATTGTAGGTCGAAGAACAAAAGCTAAATATCAATTATTGAGTTCAGCATTTTGGAAAGATATGAATGGCGAAGATTGGGAAAGGGTTGTTGACCAAGATATAGACTTGATGAGTAGATGTGGTACAAAAAGTATATTAACGATATTGGGAGATTTGACAGAAGTAAAATGTGATGTTATGTGTGTAGCGGCTAAAACAGATGAATTAATTCCACATACAGATAAAAAAGTAAAAGCTGTTGCAGAGAAAATTCCAAACTCCAAATTAGTGATTTATGAATATGGAAAACATCCATTTATGATAACACAAAAGCAAGAATTTAAAAGATTAGCATTAGAATATTTAGAAATAATACAATAGAAATATTACAATAGAAATAAAACAATAAATTTAAAATTCAATTAACTATAAATCAAGGAATATAAATGACTTACGAAGAATTAGGTAGTGAAATATATAAAGTTGCTCATATAACTGGTGAATTTTTATTACGTTCTGGAATTACAAGCAACGAATATTTTGATAAATATCAATTTGAGGCATTACCACAACTATTAGATGAAATTACTACTCATATGGTTGCAAAATTACCTCCTTTAGATAGTTTTGACGCTTTAGCAGGTATGGAAATGGGTGGAATACCTTTAGCAACATTAATTTCAGTTAAAATAGGAAAGCCAATTGTATTTGTGCGTAAGGAAGCAAAAAAGTATGGCACTTGTAAGTTCGCAGAAGGTAGTAAAGTTGAAGGGCAAAGACTATTGGTAGTAGAAGATGTAATCACAAGCGGAGGTCAAGTTATTATCTCATCAAAAGAACTTAGAGCATCTGGTGCAATTATAACCCAATGTATTTGTGTGATAGATAGAGAGCAAGGTGGTGCAGAAAATCTGAGTAAAGATGGCACAGAACTAATTCCATTATTCACAATGACAAAACTTAAAGAATTGGCATAAAGAATAGAATTACAAACAAAAGATAAAGATTTAAATTACCCACAAAAAAATGCCTTCAATATTAATTAAAGGCATTTTTTATGTCGTCTATTTTTTGTCTATAAATTCTTGTGATTAGACTAATTTTGCAGACTCAACAACTACTGATACTTTGTTGTTTGCTAATTCTACAAAACCATTGCTTGTTTCGTATAAATTAATGCTGCCGTCCATATTTTCTATCTTTAAGTTACCATTAACCAAAGATGAAACTACTGGAGCGTGATTAGTCAATACTTGAAAAGGAGACTGTCCACCAGGGAGATTAACAGACTTGATTTCGCCTGAAAATACTTTTGCCTGAGGAGTTACTATTTCTAATGATAAATTTGCCATTGTTCTTTAATTTCTTAACTTCGTTAAATTATGTTTATCAGATATTATTTACCAGATTTTTTGAATGCTTCAAATACTTCGTCAATAGTACCTTTGTAACTGAACATATTTTCTGGAATATCATCACAGTCACCATTTAAGATTGCTTTAAAACCAGCGATAGTATCACCTATTTTCACATATCTACCTGGGAAACCAGTAAATTGCTCAGCAACGAAGAATGGTTGTGAGAAGAATTTTTGAATTTTTCTTGCTCTGTAAACAGTGATTTTATCATCATCAGAAAGTTCATCCATACCTAAGATATTGATAATATCTTGTAAATCTTTGTATGTTTGAAGAGTTTTTACACAACGTAAAGTTGTATCATAATGCTCTTGACCAATGATATTAGGGTCCATAATTCTTGAAGTTGAATCTAATGGGTCAACCGCAGGATAGATACCTAATTCAGAGATTTGTCGTGATAATACAGTTTTTGCATCTAAGTGGGCGAAAGTATTCGCAGGAGCCGGGTCAGTTAAGTCATCGGCAGGTACATATACGGCTTGTACAGAAGTGATAGAACCCCTATCTGTAGAAGCAATTCTTTCTTGTAATGCACCCATCTCAGTTGCTAAAGTTGGTTGGTAACCTACCGCAGAAGGCATACGACCCAAAAGGGCAGATACTTCAGAACCAGCTTGAGTAAAACGGAAGATATTATCTACGAATAATAAAACGTCTCTACCTTCTTCATCTCTAAAGTTTTCAGCAATTGTAAGAGCAGTCAAAGCAACTCTCATACGTGCGCCAGGAGGTTCGTTCATTTGTCCGAATACAAGTGCAGTTTTATCCAATACGCCAGATTCTTCCATTTCTCTATAAAGGTCATTACCTTCACGAGTTCTCTCGCCTACACCAGCGAAACAAGAATAACCACCGTGTTGCTTAGCGATATTATTGATAAGCTCTTGGATTACAACAGTTTTACCTACACCAGCACCACCAAATAGACCAGTTTTACCACCTTTTGTAAATGGCTCAATCAAGTCAATTACTTTGATGCCAGTTTCAAACATTTCAGCTTTTGTACTCAAATCTTTGAATAATGGAGCGGGCTTATGGATAGAAGATAATTTAGGATTTTTTAATGCTGGTTTACCGTCAATCATTTGACCAGTAACATTTAACATTCTACCTAATACTTCACTTCCTACAGGAACGCTGATTGGGTGACCCAAATCAACAACTTGCATACCTCTAACCAAACCGTCAGTAGTTTCCATAGCTACCGAACGAACTCTATCCTCACCTAAGTGCTGTTGAACTTCGCAAGTTAAGATTTCCTCTTTACCTGTTTCGATAGATTGTCTTTTAATTTGTAATGCGTTAAATACAGCTGGAATATATCCATTTGGAAATTCAACGTCAACCACAGGTCCGATTACCTGAACTATAAAACCTTCATTCATAAAAATAAAGCCTTTAGGTAGTTATAAAATTTTTAATTGTATATTTGCTATTATTCATTCAAAAAAACTATAATCTAAATGGAAATCCAAGTGGATTAAATATAAAATTATAAAACTTTTTTTGCGTTTAAATAAATATAGATTACAAAATTAATCTAAATATATTAATAAAACAAACTTATAAATAAATAATACAAAAAATAATAAAAATAATCAATATTTAAGAATATTTCAA
>JBEICW010000446.1:0-3145 GCA_040383785.1 Ignavibacteria bacterium
TAACTCCCATCTTATACTCATAATAATGAAAATTATCATAAAATTTTAAAGAAATTAATTGATATTATCCAAAAACAATAAATTTATTATCAATATTATATTTTAAATTCAGAATATTCCAACTACCTAATTCAGAAGTTTGAGATAAGCAAGAATTAGAAAGGATTATAAAAGTAATAGTTATTGCACAAATAAATTTCATTTATGTTCTCCAATTTCAATTACAGATAATGGCTTTTGTAATACTATTGAGTTGGGGACAGTTATAATTTCGCCGCTTTTAGTTTTTAAGTGAATAAAGAAATAAGTCAATTCAGTAACTTCACCTTCAAATGGGTAGTCTTTATCCAAAATCTTGATAGTATCACCTAATTTTAATGGGTGGTTAAAGAATAAAATAATACTTGAAGTTATATTGGAGAGTAATGACCATTGAGCAAAAAAAGCTATACCCAAAACTGTAAGAATTGTACTTACAAAAACAGCAATTTCATTTTGATTTAATCCCCATACACCGGCTATCAAAACAATAACAGTAATTGAAGTAAATAAATGTATAACTTTGATTATTATCTTTCTTCTGGCTCTTTGGAGCTGTGCACTCTTTAAAGCATTATTTATAATTGTTTTAGTGGCAATATATGTTATAAAATATAACGTAAAAATTACCAAAGTTTCTAATATCTGTATTTCTTGACTTTTCATAATTTGCTACTTTTCAAAGTTATTTTTGTTATTGGCAATTATTTATTTTCTGGTAACTTTCCATAATTTTATTTATTAGTTATTAAGTCTATTATTGTTCCGATTATACCTGAAGTAAGAAAAAATGTTATCATCCCTAAAATATATGCAAAAATTACTTTGATGTAATTTGTAAACTTGCCCTTATCATAAAATTGTCCAATAGCCCAAGTTACATACAAAAAACAAACAAAATTTGAAATTAATGATAGATTTTTACCAACCATACTTTGTATAATTCCAAAGATTGATAAAACCAACATCCCCATTCCCATAACGAAACAAAGGAGAATTAATATTTCAAAAATATTAAATTTATACTTTCTAAAAAATATATTTGTCCATAACGCTATGAATATTGCCATTATAATATTAGCATAACCATAATGTTCTTGTACCCATTTTGAAATTGTGGTCGTAGCAGAACTTTTAATATCATACTTCGTTACATTACCATCTTCAAAATGAAAAAAGCTATTACATTGTGAATAAATGAGCGAAGTGATAATAATAAAAATTATTGGTTTTACAAATCTATTTCTGTTTACGGTGAGATAATCTTTTACACTTTGACCTGGGTCTGTTATTAGTTTTCTAACCGTAAATAAAAAACCACGTTCAAAATCTAAAGTATGTGCAATTTCATGAATTAGGTAATTACCGTCAATTCTTTCAAAACTTTTTGGTTGACCGCAGTCTGCACAAAATTTAGAATTTACTTCGGAGTTGCAGTTTTTACAGTTCATGTGGTTAATTAATTGTTAATTTTAATTTAAAGGCAATTATTCCATTTCATACAAAATTACTAATTCTAATTGACTTTCCCAAACTATACTTATCCCTTCCATTAACAGATTTCTGTGTTTACGTATTTTGTGTATGGGTGCGTTTAATATACTTTTATTTAAACAAATTCATGATTAAGTTTATTAAATACAAAAATGAAATAATAAACAACATATTTATGAAATTAAACAACTTATAATCTTCAACTAATTTGTTGTAACTTAATTCTTTGTTAAAAATATCCACATATATTATTTGTATTAATTTATAAGATATAATTGAGAAAAAAGGTATAAATGCAGCTAAAATTGAGTGAGACTCTACTACAAACTGTTTATAAAAAAGATATGCAACTCCATTAATTATAATCAATAAAGACATTAATATTAATTTATAAAAATACTTTTTATGATTTCGTAATTTCTCATCAGCTGATATCCACGCCCAAAAACTCATCCCAATAATTGCAAATAATTTACTTACATTTTCTACAGAATTATTGTTTAATATATTTATATTGACCAATCCAATTAGTATAAAGTAAAAAATTAATAGTATTTTAAACCTTATTTCAATTTTCTCACTATCATTTTCAATTTCCTTATAAGTATATTCTGTTTTATTAAAAATTAGAAATTCTGGATTTTCAAAATTATTTAACACTAGTTGAGAGTATTTATTATTAATATCTATTTCTAATAAAGTATCATCCATTTTGTAGATATAATTAATATCTTCATCAGTTGTGATTGAAATTTCATCTAATTCATTTTCTTCTGTATTGAAAAATATCTTTAAATGTTTACCTTTAAATACATCGAATTCATTTCCAAAAGTATATCCTTCGACTATTACATCATATTCTATTTTTACTGGAAATTGCAAATAATTAATTAGAACAAAAAACTCAATATTATTTATTGTTTCATTTATTTTTAATACATGAAAGTCATTCTCAATCTGATAAAGTTCATAAGTCCTATTCGTTGAGTTTTCAGCATTTAACTTAAACCAACTATTAACGACTTTTTTAATTTTAGATTTATCAGTGCCTTTAATTGTTATAATATTTTGTGTCATAAAATCTCAATAAAAATCACGCTTCATCCCCTTCTTCCACCTTCTTTTTAAGTGGTCTTTGAGCATTTATTGAAAATTAAAAGGTGTTACTTCAATAAATCTTTTACTACCTTTTAAATCATTAGTGTCAGGTTTCAGGATAAAGTCTTCTATCTTTTGGTATTTATCTACGTATTCTCTATATTTTTTATTATTCACTGCAATAATTACACTATCAGCATCACCAACAAAGTCTTTCATAAAATTTAAAGGTAATTTTTCAATGTAGTTATCGCCTATAAAATTTATATTATTCATAAATGCATAATAATATATAAAACTTGTTTTGTTTTAAATTAATATTTTATTCACCTTTGACTTTATATATTTACCATTAAATTTAGGATACATTTCCCGAATTGTTTTAAATTCCAAATTAGTAATAATTGTATCTATATCACTGTTGATTTCATATTTTGATTCATTCTTTTGACTCCACATAATAAAATAACCAAAGCATTGATGCTCTTGTCCAAATTCATTAATTTTTTTAATA
>JBEICW010000447.1:0-3128 GCA_040383785.1 Ignavibacteria bacterium
CCCCAACATTTTTTATGATTATCAAATATCCAGTTTTCTTTCATCGCAAAAGGGAGTAGTTATAGATGGTCCAATTGATGATTTATTACCAGACCTTGAATTTGTTAAAGATAAATTATTAACTTTTAAATATAAAAATAAAGTTGAATATACATTTTTAGTAAAATTTAATGAAAGTGTAAATGAAATAGGTCTAAATGAAACATCTATAAACCTTATTGCTGATGGTAAAGGTGATTATGATTCTGAAAATATAACAAACTTAAATTTAAATATAATTAAAATCAAAGGCGAGTCCTATCTATTAATGTCAAACAATGACCTAAATTTAATTGGTTTTAAAACTGGGCGTCTTAACAGCGATTATTTTAAAAATAAACACAAATTTGAAAAATATAATTATGACTTGAATTGTGCACATTTCTATATTAAAAAAGATGAAACAATGGATTATAGTATGCCATTAGATGTAGAAAACGCAATATTTTTATTCAAATTACACGTAGTAAATAAATAACTTTATTCTTTAATAAATACCTAATCTCCGGTAAGTATGCTATATTTTCATAATGTATGCACCCACATGCTACCATACTTATCGGGGAGGTTTTTTGAATTATAGATATAAATACACAATAATTACGTAATAAGTGCGTCATTGAAATGATAAATTGTTAATTGTAAATGGTTAATGATTTTAAGAAAGTTTATTGAAAAATAAAAAAAACAGCATAAATCGTGAAATATAGTGAAGTTTCTGCTGAAAATATTGAAAAAAGAGTGCAAATAGTGCAAATTCCTGCATCCACGAAGTGGTGAAATTATT
Organism: Ignavibacteria bacterium; assembly: GCA_040383785.1. Classification (GTDB taxonomy): domain Bacteria; phylum Bacteroidota; class Ignavibacteria; order Kapaibacteriales; family UBA2268; genus JBDNHS01. The sequence goes on from JBEICW010000447.1 coordinate 827, forward strand.
GTAGTAAATTCGTTTACTTTTCCATTCACTCCAATCGAATACAGAGTGTTTGGAAGTTCTATGAAAAAATAACGAAAATAGTGCAAAAATAAATATTTTTCTATTTTATTGTATTGTGCTTGACCCCACCCCGATATTTGACGACAAATATCGACCCGCCCGAAGGGCAGGTAAAAGATGAAAAAAACGGCAAAAATCGTGAAATATAGTGAAGTTTCTGCTGAAATATGCTAAAAATAGTGCAATTAGTGCAAAATTATATTAATATTAATTAACTTATGAAAAAATTTATTTTTCTAACATTTTGCTTTATTATAACATATAGTTCATTATCTGCAAGTGGGAACTTCTCTTCCCCATTGCGATTTTATAGTAAGGATATTTTGACTTATTTGCAGGTGCTATATAATCAGCAAGATTATGATAAAATGATTAATTTTATGGCCGGACCTATAGTAGATAAAAACTCTAAATCTCAATTAATAAATAAACTTAAAGATGCTGACTTTGGCTATGAATTAAAAAGAGTCGGCATTAATGAAGTATCAAAATCTGAATGGAATGTAACTTATAATAAGACTATAATAGCTACCCAAAAAAGTTTAAAAGTAAGGTGCATTCTATTTAGAGATACTTGTAGATTATGGCTTGATGAAAAGTCATTCAAAGAAATTTTTTCAAACAGTAAATAAATATATTATGTCATTAGAATTAGAACAAATATTGGTCGAATCATCTGTTATCAAATCCATTAGTTACGACTATATTGATTGGATAATGTATGTTATATTTATTGGTGATAAAGAGTATGAGTATTATTCTGTGCCTGAAAAAGTATTTACAGATTTCGTAAACTCCGAATCCAAAGGGCAGTACTTTAATTCAAACATCAAATACAAATTTTCATTTAATAGATTGTTATAACAAAATATCCACAAAAACCTAAAATTTTGTGAATATTAATTATAATATTATTTAACCGACATATCAAATATCTACGTTTTGGTATTTGAGTTGTCGAATGGCTCTTATGGTTTTAAGTATCGCATTGAGTCGGGCTTATATATTTTGTATATTAATAAAATTAAGTTGAGTACATTATATCGAATTGGTACCATTAAGGTGCATGTTAAAAAAATCATGTGTATTTAACAAATCTGGGCTTAATGATTTTTTTATTTTAAGAATTGTTTTAAAAACTTAAGAAATATTTACTACTACTACTTTATCAATAAAATATTTTTCTTTTCTAAATATGTAGGAGTAGTTAAAATTATTATATACTGACCATTACTTAGGTCTGAAAGGTCTCCATTTATTGAGATACTGCCTGTTTCGGTAATTTCTTTGCTGAAAATTATTTTTACTTTCTCGCCTAAAAGATTATAAATGCTGACTTCTGTATTGCCTATTTCTATTAAATTCAAATCTATTGTTATTATGCTATTTACTGGATTTGGTGAGATATTAGCCATTGAAACTACTGAATTTGGATTTAATAATCTCACTCCACCATCATAACAGACTCCTAATAACTTAAAATTACCATCTAATAGATTAATTTTTGCATTTCCACCAATTGTTTCAATATTTTGTAGATTTAAATCGCATTCAATTCTATTTCCTAATCCTACTCTAAACTTTACTTTTGATAATTCTATATTTACTGTATCAGCAATTACTAAATTTAATAATTTGATAAACGCTGTAGTATCATCTATAAATTCCTGAGAATATTCTAACGGATATAATAATGTTGGGTTAAAACTCAATTCGGCATTTATAGAATTTATTCCTGATAATTGTAAATTCTGAGAAGTATTTAATCTTATTGGCACTTCAATTATATCACCTGCGTATGCCTCAATTGAGGAAGTTATCAGTTCAACAGTTGCCCAAATGCCATTTCCAAAAATATCAAAATTTGAAATAATATTACATGGATCTCCAATAACAGATAAATTCTGAATGATTTGTTTGTCATCTATTGGTTTAAATTCAACTGCAATTTCTGCATCTGTATTTGCTAAAATATTCAGTGGAAAAGGATTGCCAATGATTGAGAATGGAGATTGTAAACCTATCAATGAATTGATAGTTACATCTCTATTTGAAGTATTTGTAATGCTTATTTTATTGGTCATTGTTTTACCAACGACTGTACTAAAATTAATATCATCAATACTTAACTTGGGTGTTTCTACAAAACCAGCAATAGTAATTTGATAAATTTTACCACATGTATCTTGTATACTTATAAGTCTATTAAAACTCCCCACCTGACTTATACCTGTAAATTCAC
>JBEICW010000448.1:0-3122 GCA_040383785.1 Ignavibacteria bacterium
ATTTACATATACATTATTATCACTCATAAATATATATTTAATATTATCAAAGTGATAATATCTAGGTGGTAAATCACTTACATCAAATGATAGTGTTAGCACTTCATCTAATGTTTTCATTATTGAATTGCTATTGCTCATATCATTGTATTTCCGATGTTATACTCACTAATTCATTCATGTTCGCTTCTAAATTTAATCTAGCTTGTTGTTCAAGGTGTCTGAATTGTTTAGTTAAGAATATTGTATTACGGTTATTTAACATCATATCAATAAACTTTATTCTACCAGAAACAAATGATGCGTTTGTAAATCCATCCATATTGGAATACTCAATATAAATATTAGATGTATCAATCTCAAATGTCTTAGGGTCAGAACCTAATGATGATAAATCTAAATCTAAAAATAAATTGGTATCACTATCATCAGTTAATTTATGATTTACGGTTGCAATAATCATCTTATGAATTTTAGAAATCTTCTTTGGATTATAATTATATTTTGTTAATATATCAGTGCAATATTGTGCTGATAATCCCTCATTTGTTTTTGATATATCGGATTTATTCTTTGTATTATTCACATCATATATAACATCGTGGAATAATATTGCAATCGATACACAATCAAAATCATTAAATATACCTTTCATACTTAATGATTTATTATATAGTGTTTCAATGTGTTTTGTATTATGATAAAATCTATTGTGGGTATATCTAAAAGATAAATCATCAATTAATAAATCCAATTCGGTTTTATCTTTAATAAATTTACTTAGTATTATATTTGCTATTTTTTTAAATTTCATTTCTAAATTAATTATTATTTATTCAATTATCTCATCAATTACTTTAAATGACAATGCTTCATTTGATGTCATATACCAATCAATTCTGCCTTTATCAATCTCAAGTAATTTCTTTTTTGGTAATTTTGTTGTATTAGATAACACATTGTATAGTATATCTTGTAATCTTTGTGCTTCAGTTAAATCTTCCTTTATTGATTCAATCTTACCCCAAGAACCAAATGAAATCTGGTGATACATAAATGTTGATAACTTATGAGAAAATCTTTTATGTCCTTGTGATGCAATAATAAATCCACAACTCATTGCACATCCTGTAACTATTGTATGTATAGGTGTCGCTGATACTTTCATTGTATTAATAAACCCATAACATGCATAAGCATCACCACCGTAACTATCAATGTATAATTTGATTGGTTGTGGATTATATGTAAAGCCGCTAAGCTTGGCTAAAACCTCAATATTTCTATCACTCTTGTTAATTGAATTAATTGATGTTGTTAATCCTGTTATTGTTGCTTGTGTTACATCATTTAGGTATAAATCTCTATTAAGAGGTTGTGGTATATTTATTATTTCACTCATATTATATTTAATTAAAGAAATTTATTAAATTAATGATAATCTAAATAAGTCAGATAGGACTTCAGCTTTTTGTAAATTAACTGTTATATATCCTGTATCTTTAACATATTTAACACCATCATCTTTTGCTTGTTTTATTTTTGAGTCTACTTTATCTATTAAATTACAAATTACATCTGGATATTGATTCATTAAAAAATCAATATTAGCTTTATCTTCATCGTGTATTGCAACTAAGAAACCAAGTATTTGAACTGGTTTAAAATTGAAATACGGTAGTATTGAACAAAAATCATATGAGTTTAAATATATTCTTTCAAGGACTTTATTGTAATCACCAATTGGTTTAACACTAACAATAAATACAATACTACCATTTATTTTGGTTGATGTTTCAACGCTTTGTTTTGATAATCTATGTCTTAAACTATTCAGACCGTGATAATTAAATATCCTATCCATTTGTTTTAAATAGAAATCAGACTTATTTGATTTAAGACCTTTTAGTGAATTTGTTTGTTTAGACATTATGTAACCTTTAAATTTTATTTATGAAAAATACAATTTTATTTTATACTAATATAAGTAAAATAAATTAAATAACCAAATTAATTTTAAATTAAATATAATTTTAATTCAGGTATTTGTATTAATAACTTTTTAATTTTCTTAAAATCAGTTTGTTTTATGTATTCAAGTATATCATCTAATATATCATAATATAATATATCATTATAACTAGTTATGTTTAATCTAAAATAATTATTATATTTATTAGGTGATTTATAATGTAATGTGATAAGTGGATTATCTTTAATTTTAATACCAGTTGATATATCATATCCAGTTATCTCACCAACCTGTGATTCGTAAATACCCTCTGGATGATTATATGTTATTGTCATTAATGTAACCTTATTTAATTAAATATAAATTAATCTATTTCTTTTTATTTCTTTTTTGATGAAAATAAATCTTTTAGTTTAGATGTTAAACCATCTTTCTTTTTTTCGTCTTTATTATTAGTAGATTTACCTTTAGGATTACCTGTTGCTATTACTTTCTTAGCTTCTGGTGCTCTATCAAATAAATCATTTGATATTAAGTTATCAGATACATCTAATATACCATTTATTTTATCTGGAAGACCATCAAATGATGTTAATTTATTATTCATTAATAAAACATCACCTCCAAAACGTCTAGGAAATTTACTTATCTTAGATATTAAGTTATCAGATAAATTAATTGTACCATTAACCTCAACTGGCATATGAAATATTTTAGTTAAAGCATTAGTGGATATATTATAATCACCTTCAACGGTATTAGGACAACCTTCATTATCACTTATGTTATTATCTGATAAATCATAATTACCACCAACATAATTAGGTGAGTTTATTGCAGAAACTAAGGAACCTTTATTAGCAATAAAGTCGCCACTAACTGTATTAAATTTAACTGGTATTTCTGTAATTTTAAGTTCACTAAAATTAACATTACCTTTAACATCAATATCACCATTATTTTTAATTTCATAGGTACCCTCAACATACCTATCTAAAAATATTTCAGCTTCATCGGAAATCATATCAGAATTTTTTTTCTTATTATCTTTCTTATTTTTCTCATCTTTCTTAATTTCTTTTTCTGCTTTTGCTAATATATCAATTAAATCATCTTCATTAGCTTCCATATCAATTAAATTATCAACAAA
>JBEICW010000449.1:0-3119 GCA_040383785.1 Ignavibacteria bacterium
ACTTCGCCCCAGTGATCAAATTTTACCTTATTAACGTAAATATGTGTTTGACTTTCTTTAAAATCTCTATACACAGTTATTCCATTATCCGCTTTGTCGTAAAATGTAGAGCTTCCTTTTATATCATACAAAGTTGGAACTCTAACTTTTCCAGTATTCATATCCAATCCCATTTTAGTTGGGTGAGCTACTAAGAAGCAATGAACCTTGTTCAACTCTAAAAAGTTAGTAAGTTTATCCAATGTTTTACCAATTGAATCTGTATCTATCTCCGCGTGATTTAATTTATTCCAAGCGTCTATAACAATATAATCAAGTCCGCTTCGCTTTTGTATTTTACGAGCGCTTTCTAAAATATTATCTAAAGTAAAATCGTGTTCCGGTTTGATAAAAAACATCTTGTCAGATAAATAACTTTGGACCTGTAGTACCTCTTCAATGTTCATTCTTTTTTCAAAAGGTGAATCGTCCCAAGGCTTACCAATTATTTTTCTGGCCATCTTACTAAAGTGTAATTCTAATGGTCTATTCTCTGGAGAATATAATGCACCTTTCCATTTGTGTTTAATTGTAGCCATCAATAACATATAATCAAGCCAATCAGATTTTCCGTGTGATGGTATTCCTGTTATAATCGTTAAATATCCTTTTACAATATTTAGATTGAATCCTTTAATACCCAAATCTATTCCTTTGTCCAATCCATTGTAATATAAATCGTGTATTTTTAGCTGAATATCGTCTAATGAAAAAACACCACTCAAAGGAAATTCTTTTGCATCGTTTATTCTATTCAAAAATTCTATTGAGCCGTGCTTTATTAAAAACTCATTTGCATCTTTACAATCGTTCCAATCAATATATTTGCAATTTTCAACTCCAAATCGCTCAATCAATTTATCTTGCAGTTCCCTTCCGTCTTTATCTCCATCAACTGCTATAATTATTTCTTTGTCTTCAAATAAGTCTATGTAATTATTTAAACATTCATCAAGGCTACTTTTTGCACCATTTGGAACTGAAATACAATTTAAAATACCAACTTCGACAAAAGAAAGTACATCAATTTCGCCTTCAACTATATATATTTTTTCGCTTCCTAAAATAGAATCTAAATTATAAAAGATTTTTTCAGCATCTTTTGCTAATTTAAAACCTTTTTTTGCATCTCTGTATTTAATATTATAAAGTTCACCACCAAAAAAATAATTAAATTGAATTGTATTGACTTCTTTCTCAAATTTAGGCATCCATTCCAAGCCTTCAGATATTTTCATTTTTACCAAAGTATTTTGGCTAATTTTTCTATCTTCAAACCATTTTACAAGACGCTCGCTTAATTGAGTTTTATTTTTCCATTCTGGTTTTTTATACTCTATTTTAAATTCAAATTTTTGCCCTTCAATTGGTGGAAGTCCTCCACTCCAGTCACAATGGTTGCACCTCCATACTCTTTTTATCATATTAACTGACAAACATTTATCAGTTTTCTTTTTTCTTGATTCACTACATTGTGGGCAGGTGCTTTTTTGTTCACCTCTTAATTTAGTTTCGTCAATATCTATTCCGTAGTCTATGTATCTTTTCATTTGTTTGTTTTTTTAATTGTTTTTGTTTTTATTATAAAGGCATTTCGTAGTATGTAGTTTTTTCTTCTTTTGGTTCGACAAATTTAAAACTATTTAATGCTTTTGACTTCCAATTTTTTATTTCCTTGTTATATCCATCTTTCCAATTATTAACTACCCAAGAATCATATTTTAATTTCCAGCCGCTTCTATATTTTTCAGCTGGCAAATTTAATTCATTATATTTATTTACCAAGAACAAATCAAAAAATTCATAAAAAGTAGGTATATTATTTTTATCTTTTGGCTTATAATTATCAAAAATAAAATCTTCAAACTTTTTAGAATTTAATAAATCTATATTGTTATTTATTAATTCTATTGTTTTATTGTTTAATTGTTTAATAATAATGTCACTTGGTTTGTCACTTGGTTTGTCAGTTGCTTTATCACTTGCTTTGTCACTTGCTTTGTCATTTTTTGATAGTGCTATTATTTTACTTGTATGTTGATTTTGAGAATCTTTTATAATTATTATAAAACCAAAATCTACTAAATCTTTTAAAGTTTTTTTATAAGTATTATATGAACCTATACCAAGCATTTCCATTGTAAAAGAAGTAGGCAATCCCATTTCTTTTTTTTGACCAAGCCTGTTCCATCTATCAACTAAATAAATATAAAAGTCTGTATGTATTGACCTAACTTTTGAAGGATTTTCAAATTTAAAGTCGTACCAATTTCTAGTTAAAGTATATCCATCCATAATTAAAAACCTTCATTTGTTAAAAAATAACTAAAAGACTCATTTTTAAACATTAATCCATCTATTGTCATTTCGTAGGTATAAACATAAATATCAGATAATTCTCCACCAAATTCACTTTCACTAAACTCATATAATGGATTTGATAATGAATCTAATAAATAAACAAAATCACTATTTATATTAATTTCACTACCTATTAAAGTAATTCTAAAATCAAATTTATTTATATCAAATCCTCTTCTTTCTAAATATCTTTTTATACCTTTAAGATATCTACTAGCTTGCATAAGAGCATTAATATCAATAATGTCTTTTTTTAATTCATAAATATTAATACAACCTTTAAAGTGGACACCTTTTAAAATTTTAGACTCTTTATAATATAAAGGTCTTTCAATTGAAATTAAATCAGCAATTCCATAATTACCAATTTTAAGTTGTCTTTTAATTTTATAATAATCTAAAATAAGATTTTTATCAATTAATTTTTCTTTTTTTGAATTAAAAATAAAATATTCTAATTGTTTTTCTGTAATAAAAATTTTTTCCATAAAGTTAAAATAAAAAAGCCACTCAAAAAAGGGTCGCAGTCCTTCTTTAAATGGCTTTAACGATTAAAAATCGTTTATCTTTTCATCTACTGCGACTAGATGTTTTTATCATTTTAAAGTGCAAATATAAAACTTATTTTTTAAATGCAACTATTTTTTTTTTACAAAACATCCTCAATTATTATCTCTATCATTTTTTTTACTTGAACGAGGTGTGCAACCTAACCAAAA
>JBEICW010000450.1:0-3116 GCA_040383785.1 Ignavibacteria bacterium
GATTCACATTACCCCAATACGTTTCTGGTTGTGGGTGTACCAATGGATCGCCATAAGTTTCGCTAGTAGATGCAATCAAATATCTCGCATTTTTTGCTTTTGCTAAGCCCAATGTTTTATGAGTACCTAATGACCCTACTTTCAAAGTTTGGATAGGTAATTTTAGATAATCAATAGGAGAGGCAGGAGAGGCAAAATGCAAAATATAATCTAACTTACCTTCTACATGGATATATTCTGTAACATCATATTTCACAAATTGAAACTTTGGATTGCCAAATAAATGTGCTATATTATCTGTTGAGCCAGTAACCAAATTGTCCATTGCAATTACTTCATCACCCTCTGCGATAAATCTATCACAAAGGTGAGAACCCAAAAAACCTGCACCACCTGTTATTAAAACTCTTGCCATAATTTACTATTTTTATTTTATTTATTATATTTTTTGTTTGTTGTTTTTTAATTAACTACAAAGTTAAGAAAACTATACTAATATTTTATGATATTTAGCATTTATGATTTGATTTCTTTAATTAAATTATTACCAAAGATTAAATCAATTAAAATAAACTTATTTCTTATAATCATATATTTTTCTTATATTTACAAAATCAAATTATACAAATAAAAATTTAATTATAATCTATTTTATTTTGGAGTAAATATGCAAAGGTACTTTACTATATTTAGTTTTCTGCTTTTTATTTTCATTGCTAATTCTAATAATTCTTATTCAAAAAGGAATTTAGATTCCAGAGACTTGGCAGTTTTAATAGACGTAACTGTAACTAATTCACCACCAGCAATAACCCTAAATTGGGCTAAAAATGAACTTGCTATTGGCTACGAAGTTCGTAGAAAGTTACTTACAGACGAGTTCTTTCCAAGTTCAGCACTAATTACTTTAGATTCTGCAACATATACATATACTGATAATACTGTAAAAGTAGGTACAATTTATGAATATGAAGTTAGAGCTAATTCTGTTGGGATTTACACAGCAAATGGGCAAGCTGGTACTAATTTTATTGGCTTTGGATATGTAACTGCTGCAATAAATGCAGAAATTCCACAATCAAAAAAACTATTATTAATTATTGATAGTACTATCGTTGACCCTTTAACAACTGAAATTACAAGACTTAAAGATGATTTGGTAACAGAAGGGTTTAATGTTTTCACTTTACTTTCTCCAAGAGCAGAACAATTTGACAAAGATAAAGTTGCTTACATGAAGTCAAAAATCACACAAGAAAATTCCAATGGCAAAATTGATTATATATATCTATTAGGAAGAGTACCTGTTCCCTATTCTGGAGATATAGCACCTGATGGACACGTACCAGACCACAGAGGTGCTTGGCCTGCAGATATTTATTATGGTCATTTTGATGAAACTTGGTGGACTGATAACAGTATTAATGTATCTTTAGCGGCAAGAGCAGAAAATAAAAATATCCCTGGTGATGGTAAATTTGACCTAAGTGTTCTATATAATAACCAAGGATTCCAAACTTATTCAACTGCAGGTGTTGGTAGAGTAGATTTCTATAATATGCCTGCTTTTAGTAAATCAGAAATTGAATTATTAAAAGCATATTTAGATAAAAATCACAACTTTAGAACCGATAAAACACTTTATGTGAATAAAGGACTTATTGATGACAACTTTAATGCAGCAGGGCTTCCAGAAGCTTTTGCATCTACTGGCTGGAGAAGCTTTGGTTCTTTAGTTGGCTCCACTAATGTAGAAAAAGCTGATTATTTTACTAAACTAGGGACAGACTCTTACCTTTGGGCTTATGGTACAGGTCCTGGTTCTTATTCAAGTGCTGGTGGAATTGGTAACACTTCTGATTTTGCTTCAAAACAAGTAAATAACATTTTTTCTATGTTATTTGGTAGTTATTTTGGAGATTGGGATAGTAAAGATAATTTTCTTAGAGCAGCACTTGCTTCTGATGGAAATGTACTAACTTGCTCTTGGTCAGCACGTCCACATTGGTTTTATCATCACATGGGTTTAGGTTTGCCGATTGGTTATTCTACTTTGGCATCTGTTAATAATTACACTGGATATATACCAAATTATTATATACCTAATAATGGATTTATTTATGCATTTAGCCAAAAAGGTACTCACGCTGCACTTATGGGCGACCCAACTTTATCAATGAATGAAATAGACAAAATTACTCCTGCTAAAAATCTACAAATCACTCAAAAAGGTTACAAAGCTATCGAATTGAAATGGGAAACTCCACTTACTGATATTCCACATTATTACGACATCTATAGAGCAGATAACTATTATGGACCATACAAAAAACTGAATTTAGGTGCATTTAATAAAACCATAGATGTAATTGGTGGAACATATTTAGATGATTATAATAAAGCTGGAAAAGTTTATTATATGGTTAGAAAAAGAGAACTAAAAACATCTAATTCCGGTTCATTTTTTAATCTAAGTAGAGGTGTAATCGGTGAAATTGAAATGAGCGATTTAACTTCTGTAGAAAATGAAGATTTATCATTTGAATTGAGTTTATATCCAAATCCTGTTGTAGATAATTTGCAAATCAAGGTAAATACAAATTCATTTGAGAATGGAACTAATGTAAAAATTGACATAGTATCAATCACTGGCGAAATTATCAAATCATTTGATATGGGCAGAGTAATTGGTGGAGTTCAGTCACTTAATATAGATGTAAAATCATTAAACATCAACTCTGGTGTATATTATGTACAATTAACTAACGATACCCACACAATTAGCCAAAAGTTTATTTTTAATAGATAAATAAAATACGATTTAACATTTAATTATCGGTAGAACGGGCGGCTCGCCCGTTTTTTTTATATATAAAGTAGTAAGGTCACTCTTGCCTGTACATTCTTTGGTATGATAGGTAATGTGTCTGGCAAGATCTATTTTTTGCACTAATTGCACCATATTTTATTATTTTCACCCAAAAAACTTCACGGTATTTCACGATTTTTGCCTGTTTTTTTTATTTTGTAGGGATAGGTCTTGACCTGTACCTCTTCTAAAAAACAAATTTGAAAACGGACAATTCGCGAATTGTCCCTACATTATTATTTTCACC
>JBEICW010000451.1:0-3111 GCA_040383785.1 Ignavibacteria bacterium
AAATAATTTTTAAACAAAAATAAACTTAATATTTAAAAAATATGCGTGAATATAAAATGTTAAATTATTAATTGAATATGATAATATTTTAAAATTCCGAATCATAATTAGCATAAATGTTTGATAAAAATAATAAAATATTAGATACATTATTAAATAAAATATTTGGTAAAAATGAAGATATACAATTAGAACATAAGTTTTTAATTTATGCTACATTTATTGCATTTGTAATTAATATTATTGGTGCTGTTGTAAATGCTATAACAGTTACTTCAATCATATCATTGATATTACCATTTGCAATTGCTCCTCTTGTATTTTATTTGTATTACCAAGTTAGATTTAATCCAAATTATGAAAAATTAGCAATACCAATTTTTGTCATAGGTATGTTAGTTTTGGGTATTGTAGGTATTTTTAATGGAGGTATAGATAGTGGCAATCAAATGACAATGTTTGCTATATTAGCTATCGGGGTAATTATTATCCCTAAAAAATATAAAATTTACACTTTGATACTATACATAGTTGTGTCTTCATTAGTAATTTATATTCAATATTTTTATAAAGATTGGATTGTTCCTTTTGATACTTTTGAATCCAGAATATTAGATAATTATATAACTATCTTATATACTGCAATTGCTCTATATATGCTTATTTTAACTCTTTTTAATAGTTATAAAAGTGAACATGATAAGTTAATTGAAAGTAGAGAAAAATTAAATGTGATGAATGAAAATTTAATGAAAGTAAATGCAACTCGAGATAAATTTTTTTCTATCATCGCACACGATTTAAGAAACCCAATATATAATTTTTATGTAGTTACGGATTTATTATTAAAGGAAAATGCTAAACTTAGTGAAGCAGAAAAACTTGAATTTTTAGAATTAAGTAGAGAATCTTCAAAAAATGTTTATTTAATGTTAGAAAATTTACTTACTTTAGTCAAAAGTAATCAAGGACTTGTGCCTATTAGTTTTTCTGATGTTATTTTGAAACATATTTTAGTAGGTAATATTGGTTTATTAACTTTACAATTATTAAATAAACAGATTGAAATTATAAATAATTATAAAGGAGATTTTTATGTTTATGTAGATGAAAATTTATTAGGTACTATAATTCGTAACCTCATTTCTAACTCCATAAAATTTACAAAACAAAATGGTAAAATATGGATTGATGTAGATGAAAATTACAAAGATGAAAAATTTATTTTAGTATCGATTTCAGATAATGGTATAGGAATGTCACAAACAATTTTAAATAAACTCTTTCAAATTGAGATACAAGTTTCCCAATTAGGTACAAATGACGAAAAAGGCTCAGGTCTCGGTTTATTACTATGCAAAGAATTTATAGAAAAACTTGGTGGCAAAATTTGGGCAGAAAGTGAAGAAGGTAAGGGAAGTAAATTCTCATTTTTATTGCTAAAATCATCAAAAAATAATCAGTAAGTAGATTTGATATTTAATTTTGAAAACAGATATAACATTATGGAAAAAATTCGTTTAGCAGATGCACATATTGATACTTTGACTAAATTTCGAAATAATCCTTTTGATACACCACTTAGTTTAGATGAAATTACTGAGCAGAGTTATTTAGATAATAAGTTTGCAAATTGGAATTTATCTGAGTTCCAAAACATGGGTGGAGTTTTACAATATTTTGCAATATTTACACCACCCGAACTAACTGGAAATGAAGCAGTTGCATTTGCAGTTAGAGCCATTGGTGATTTTATAAAATTTAAACCTTATAATGTAAATCTATTACTGAATAAAAGTGATTTTGATATAAATAAAATAAATATATTGCTTTCTATTGAGGGAGCATCACCATTAGTTAATGATGATAGTTTTTTGTATGCATATCATCAACTTGGAATAAGGGCAATTGGTATTACTTGGAACCATCGTAATTTTCTCGCAGATGGTATAGACGAACCATTCGGACTTACCAAATATGGTCGTGAAATAATACATAAAATGGAAAAATTAGGTGTAATTGTAGATGTAAGTCATTTAAATAACCAAGGATTTCGAGATGTTTGTGAAATAGCAAACAAACCATTCATAGCCTCTCATTCAAACGCAAAATCTATTCTTAATCATCCTAGAAACCTAGAAGATTGGCAAATAAAAGAAATTATAGAACGTGGTGGTTTTATTGGACTAAACTTTTATTCAGAGTTTATTTCAGGAAGTAATAAATATGGAAGTAATAAATATGGTTGTAATAAATTATCATTAATTGATGAATTAAATTTCTTCCGCAAACATATCGAACATTTCTTAAATCTCGGTGCAATTGATGTTTTAGGATTTGGAGGTGATTTTGATGGTATAACACGTTCCCCATTTAGAAATGTTAGAGATTATGAAGTAATTTATAATTTATTAATTGAAATGAAATTAAATGAAACGGAGATTCAAAAATTATTTGCTGATAATTTAATTAATTACACTTTGAAAATGTTAAATTAAAAAAATCACAGATAATATTAGAAGTAGCATTTTGAAATTGTAATTTGAAAATAAATTAAATAATAATTGTAATAAAATCTTGAAAAAATGTACAAATTTTATGTTTGTATAGCTTTCTAATAACTTTCATTATATAAATTCGTAATAAATATTTAAATTGTAGATTGAAAAATCGAAAAAATTAATTTAATTATTTATATGGATTTAATATGAAATGTATTGCTACAAAATATAGTCAATTTCTTTATGTTTTTACAATATTTTTATTTCTAACCTTCAGTTCTAATTCTCAAACTTTAGACACAAATTATTTTCGAAATTACAAACCTCGTAGCATCGGTCCCGCTGGAATGAGTGGGCGTGTAACTGCTATAGATGTAGATTTGAGCAATAAATCTCGTATGTTTGTCGGTACTGCCTCAGGTGGAGTTTGGTATTCAGAAAGTGGTGGAGTGGATTGGGAGCCAATCTTTGATAAAGAAATTACCCAATCTATTGGTGCAGTCAAAATCCAACAATCAAACCCAGATGTAATTTGGGTTGGAACCGGCGAAGGAAATCCGCGTAACTCACAAAACTTCGGTAAAGGTATATTCAAATCTATAGACGGTGG
>JBEICW010000452.1:0-3107 GCA_040383785.1 Ignavibacteria bacterium
AAAGTTTTATAAAAAATTTACAAAAAATAATAGCAAATTAAAATCCAAAATTGATGAAACTATACTTAATTTATCTAAAAATCCATTTGATAATAAAATAGATACTCATAAATTATCAGGTAATTTAATTGGCTTATTATCGTGTAGTTGTGCTTATGATTGTATAATTGTATTTCAAATTATTGAAGAACAACAAGAAAAGTTTATTCTTTTACTAGATATTGGCACCCACGATGATGTTTATTGAGTTCACTAATTATAACTTTAATCTATGATAGCAAACACTCCAAAACCACCATATTATGCTGTGATATTCTCATCAATGCGGACTGAAGTTGATGAAAGTTATGGATTAGTAGCTGAAAAAATGATGGAATTAGCCGCTGAACAAGATGGCTTCTTGGGCGTAGAAAGTCTTAGAAATGACTTTGGAATTACGGTTTCATATTGGAAAGACTTAGAAAGTATCAAAAAATGGCGAGATAATTCCAAGCATAAAATCGCAAAAGAAAATGGAATATCTAAATGGTATGAAGTTTATAAAGTCAGAATAGCCAAAGTAGAAATTGATTATGACTTCGAGAAAATAGAATAAATCCCTTTAAAATCTTCTTTATTATTCCTTTTGGTATGATATTTGTTTAGTTTTAAATAAATTAAACAAATATCATTATGAAAGAACAACTACAAAAAATATTCAATATCAACTTTAAAATTGATATAAAAATTGATACCATAAGACTAAAAAAAATATTTCTATATACTACAATTTTATTCTCATTTTTCAGTTTTGGCACTCCAACGAATGCACAAGCACCAGCACCTGCTGGAAGTGGTATTACAGTTCCTAAATTATCTGTAAGTGTAGATAAAGCAGAAACTAAAGAAGATTTGGTACTAAACTTACAGATTTTAGGTGTAATTACAGTACTTACTCTTGCACCTTCTATTTTAGTAATGATGACTTGTTTTACTCGAATAATTGTAGTTTTTCACTTTCTAAAACAAGCACTCGGAACAAATACTCAGCCACCAAATCAACTATTAACAGGACTTGCACTTTTTTTGACGTTCTTTGTGATGCAGCCTATTCTCAATCAAGCAAATAACGAAGGGATTCAGCCATATATGAAAGACCAAATCACTCAAGATGAGGCAATAGACAAGGTTGTTACTCCATTTAGAGAATTTATGTTAAAACACACTCGCGAAGAAGATTTGGCATTATTTATTAAATTAAGTGGTAAAGACAAACCAAATACTATTGATGATGTTTCTACTATGACGGTAATCCCAGCATATACGATTAGCGAACTAAAAACTGCATTTCAAATTGGCTTTTTGATTTTTATTCCGTTTTTGGTTTTGGATATGATTATCGCCAGTACATTAATGTCTTTAGGTATGTTCCTATTGCCACCTCAGCTGATTTCATTACCAATTAAAGTATTATTATTTATATTGGTAGATGGGTGGAATTTAATTGTAGATTCTTTAATGAAAAGTATTATGAAAGGATAGAGGATATAAAGTTATGACAGACCAAATGGCGATAGCAATAATAAAAGATGCTTTTTATAATGTTTTGTTAATCGTGGGACCGATTTTAATAGTATCATTAGTTGTTGGATTGATAATTTCGATATTTCAAGCAGCAACCTCAATTTCAGAGCAAACACTTACATTTGTACCAAAACTATTAGCTGTTTTACTGCTTACAGTTTTAATTTTACCATTTATAGTTACTACCCTCAAAACCTACACTATTTCTATGTTTAGAATGATGGAAACAATGGGTCCATGATTAATTCTTTACAGATTTTGAATAATTAATAATTTAAATTATAATAGAAAAAAACTGAATTTAAATAACTATGATTGAAAAATATTGCCCAATTTGTAATTCTTTAGAGTTGAAACTTGAATTTAAACTAAAATACAAACCTTTGAATTATGAGACTCTCCAATATTTTAGTTGCAAGAATTGTAATTATTTTTTTAGGATTCCATGTAATTTATTTATTGATTATCATACAGAATACGTAAATAATGATTTTATTTCAAAAAGTAAAAATTTAGCTAAAAACTATTATAATTACACAAAAGAAAATCTAAAAAATAAAAAAAACTTATTAGAAATAGGTGGTAGTTTAGGGTATTTTTGCAAAATTATAAATGAAAATACTAATATTAATACATTAAATTATGAATTGTCAGATTTTTCAATAGAGTACTCCAATTCTATTAATGTAAAATCAACTAATAATATAGATAATTTAGAACCTGAATCTTTTGATATTATTACTTCGTTCCACGTTTTTGAGCATATTCCACCAAATGAAATAATTCTCCTATTAGAAAAATTAATTAATCTACTTAAAGTAAATGGTAAAATAATTATAATTACACCAAATGCAAAATCTAATAAATTGAAATTATTTAAATCAAAATATGTTTGGTTAGCTCCGTTAGAACATATTGGATTTTTAGATGGAAAAACTTTCAAATATCTTTTAGATAATATAAAAGTAACAAATGAATTAAATATCATATTAAAATCTAAAACAAAAATACCATCATTTTTTCATTATCCAATAATTTCATTTTTGAGTAATATTAGGAATAAGTCGAATACAACAACTACACACCTAATTGAAGCCAATAATAAAACAATCGAAAATAAAAAATCATCCTTCAAAAGTAAGATTATTATTACCTTAAAAAAAGCATTTCATCTTTCTATTTTGATTGAAAAATTAGTTTTTATTCCATTTTATTTTATTTATGATATATTTAATAAAGAACATGATGAACTAGTTGTCGAAATAACGAAAAATGCTAAATAATCTCACAGTAATCATATCTTTTTATATGTAACGAATTTATTTTTTAAAGGTTTAAGAGTTTTTAAATAATCATACTTTGCAGCTAAGTCATCGTCAGTCATACTTGCATACATATTCCAAGGCATTACAGTATTTTTATCACTTTTTTTGCAAAAAACGTTAAATTAAATTTAAAAACAAATTCAACCGAGATGCTTGTTTTACTCACCGAAATATTTTCTAACTTACTTTAACTTTGGCATAAAATTAGGCATATATTAT
>JBEICW010000453.1:0-3098 GCA_040383785.1 Ignavibacteria bacterium
TCAAAATCCTCTCCAAAATTTTTATCTGTAAACATACAAGCCAATGCAATATCTCTTTTTACAGGGCATAAATGATTAGGTAGTCTATACATACAGGAAGTGTCGTTATAGTTCCTATTGTGCATAGTGCTGATAGAAAAATCTGTAATTTTTCCGTTGTCGTGATACTCTCCTAAAAAAGTAACACAATCTGCATCCGACAATGTTGCATCGTGTAATGATTTAACATAATTATCCGAAATATCATCATCATCATCCAAGAAACAAACGTATTTTGAATTACTTGTTTCAAGTAACCAATTACGCTTGATACCTACTGTTACATCTCTCGTATCGCAAAAAGAAAGTATCTGTATTTGTTCAGTTAAATTATTTTGTATAATTTGAGAGTTTAATTTATTAATCAATTTAGCGTAACCATCAATTCTGATTGGTAGCGTAGGTATTAGTATTGATAATTGTTTCATAAACTATGATTTTCTTACATCGTAAGTTTCAAATATCTGTTTTGTAACAAAAGGTCTATCATCTACCTTAACCAATACACAACAAATATTACAACCATCAATTACATTTCCCATAGCAAAATGCTCTGTTAATTCAAGAATTTGATACCCCATATCATTTGCTAAACTTCTATAAAAATCTTCCGTAACATAATTACATCCGTGTCCAATCCAATGACCTGTCTTTGGGTTTTCGTGAATCATATATCCACCTACTTTACAAAGATTATGAATATTTCTCATTCCCTCATAAAAACCTCCTGTTTCTATGTTTTCGATATGCTCTGTTGTTCCGAAGTTAGTGATAACATCAAACTGACCTTTTTCAGCCACATCAATATCAAGTCTTAAATCAACTTTTTCTGAACCTTGACATTCACATATATCCCAAGAAGTATGCTCTATATTTTTTCCTGCAAAGAAACTTTTAGCAATCGAACCATAAGTTGTTCCGAAAGCATCTCCATAGATGTTTTGACAACCTAATTCTAACATTCTGTAAGGTTTGTTAGGCAATAATAGACCAAATCTATTTAATCTATTTAAACTATCATTTGTAATTCCCATTTGTTTTATTTTAAAATTTATTAAATAAGTTTTTTAATCTTCTGTAAAAAGTTCTATATCTCAATGTTGAAGTAAATAAATTAGAATACGCAAGTTGTTTCTCTTCTATCTTTTCTTTTAAACGCTCATTTTCTTTAAATAATTCGGTGTAATCAGATTGAATTTCTTGAAATTTGTTTTCAAGAATATTTTTTTTAGACATTAAATCAAAAAGCCATTCTTTTCTTTTTAAACCACCTCTTTCTTTACAAAAAATATCTATCTCTTCGATTAGATTTTCTGAAACATTAAATGTTACATTTCTTAATTTTTCTTTTACTTTATCCATTGATTTTTTTTTTAAGAAATTCCGTATGCTTTTAAACATATAGAATCATTCATAGGTTGTTCAAACGGAGCAGAACCATACTGCATTATTTCACTTGAACGAATATAACTCATATCTAACAGATTTGCGATAATACTACCTACTGACATATCGTGCCTATGACCCAAGCAAAGAATATCATCGCTTTCTGTTTTTGCACTATTACTCCAAGCACCTTTAAATATTCCATCCTGCGATGCTTTATGCCATCTTTCAAAAAATATTTTAGGTAACTCTTTGTTAAAATCTAAACCTAACAAACCTGCATTGCCATACATAGGCATTTTCATTGCATCTTCTCTTGTTAAACCGAAATATTCTAACGATTTATCATTAGACCATTGACCACAATTCCAACCTGCTTCCTGCATTATATATCCATCTTTTTCAATAATATCCCAAACAGGAGTAATATCTTTTATAGCATAGATAGAAGCATCGAGCCAAAGTATTTTTTTATAACCTAAATTTAAAGCGTGTTGAAAAGCATAAGTTTTAAAAGCGTATGGATTTTCTTTGTGAGTAGGAGAACCAAATTGACTTTCATCTGTAAAAAACAATAAATCCCCATCATAAAAACCCGACAATGTTTGTCTTAATCTATTTTGACCAACAATATAATTACCTGTTGCAAGATTTAAAATTACTTTATCTTTCATTTTTATAACTCCTTAACAAATGTTCCTTTTATCATTTTACCTTTTCGGTCTTTAATTACTTTAAAAGCAACATTTACACAATGTTCTGCATCATAACCTTTAATTTTAGCAAGATTAACTGCTGAAATTATAGTATCTCCAATAGCATCAATAAATTCTTCTTCATCTCCTTTTTCAATCGCTTCAACAACTTCTTTAGTTTCTTCTATTAATTTATCTAATTGACCCTCTATTGTTCCCTCTGTGAAAATATCACGTTCTTCTGCCCATTCTCTAATAGGCTCAAATTCTTTCGTTAATTTCATTGCTCTTTTTTTTAGTTACGCAAAAATAAATAAAAAACGCTGAACTTAAACTTTCAGCGTTCTTATTTTACACAATAATTATCTCTTTACAAAAATTAAGTTTTCGGGATTTTCGTGAATCAAAACCATTCCGTGAGAACCTGCGTAATCAACATACTTTTGTTTTTCATTTCCATTAAACTCAACACACAAACACTTACAACCATATTTAGTTAAATCAATCTGTGTTAGTATTTGATAGTCCATACCCTCAATATCAATAGAAATAAAATCAAATTGGATATTGTCCTCAATAAGATTAATATTATCTTTTCCAAATAATGTTTCAAATGTTTTACATTCTACTTGATAACTTGTGAATCGAGTTCCTGCATTTCTCCATCTTTCTGTTTCAGTTGGTATTATAGAAGAAACTAAACCACAATCTGTTTCAGAAATTAAAGAACCACTTTCATAAAATGTTGCAACACCATTTTCAGTTGAAATAGCATAATTAATTATTTGAACATTTTTTTTATTTGCATACAAATCAAAAAGTCTTTTAAAAGGCTCTCTACCTGCTTCAACTAAAAAACCTCTCCAACCATTCTCTATGAAAACTCTTGAATTACTTAAAAACACCCCATCGTTTGCTCCTAAATCTAAAACTGTTCCTACGAAATCTGCTCCGTATGTTTGTTGAAAGAAATCCCAA
>JBEICW010000454.1:0-3092 GCA_040383785.1 Ignavibacteria bacterium
AAACCCTATTGTATAGAGTGATTTTGCTGCTAATTCATTTTTGGGATATTCGTTATATATACGTAAAAACTGATGATTTGCATAATTGAAATCGCCATTAATCCTATGCGAAGAGCCAGAAGTAAATAAATCTTGCACTTTATCGATTTTGTATTCTTTGGTAAAACCTAATACATTTGCAGCTTCGGCACCATATTCGGTATCCATATATTTTTCTGCTAATACTTCATAAAGAGAGTCGGACATAATTGGGTCTTTATCTCTAATTAATCTCGAATAAGCATACAAAAATCTTGCAGATTTGGGATTATTTTTAGGTGATATTTCATAAGATTTTTGGATATAATATAATGCTGAATCTTGATTTTTGAGCAATTCATGTGTTCTACTCATTTCAAATAAATATGATGAGGTTTGAAAACTCACTGTATCATTTGGCATTTCACCAGCTTCAATTTTTTTCATTGTTGGGGAAATCCAAGCGTATCTTTCTTCTAATTCGCTAAGTGCTTTGAACATATCTTTTGCTGTATTGCTAACTGGCGTTTTTGTGCCTTGCACTTTCACAAAACACTTTTGGGCCTTGTTATATTCATTTGCTCTGTAGTGAGCCATCCCCTTGTCAAAGTAGTAACATTGAACTAATGGATTGCCAATAAAAGCTGTATCAGCGTACTTTTCTGCAACCGACAAACTTGCAGTATCATTTTGTAATCTTAATGATTGCAGTCTTTCTGCAAAAGCATAACCTTTCCATTCTGTGAATTTGCCATCATCTTCCAAATCAGTTAATAAAACGGCTGCTTCTTCATATTTTTGCAATCTATTTAGAGATGCTGCTCTGTATAAATTTGCTTCAAATTGCCCTAAATAATCTGGTTTGTAATTAAATACTTTTGCAAATTCTTTTTCTGCTTTATCGAAATATCCCATTCTATATAGCAATGACGCCAAATCTAATTGCCACTTAGCTTTTAATGAGTTATCGTCCGTTTGGGTAATTGCTTGGTGGTATGGTCTAATTGCACCTTCAATATCTTTTTCAAATATAGATAATTCTGCTTGAAATCTAAATGCATCTGAAAGTATATCGTAGCGTTTTTTGTACCACGCAATATCCACGCAGCGGGAAAGCATCATTTTCCCTTGAATAAACTTACGTTCAATAATCAGGGTTTTTGAATATAATAAGTGGGCATCAGGGGATAAATCTCCATCAGGATAAATGTCTATCAATTCACCGCATTTTACTTGTGCATTCAGCCATTCCTCACGGTAGTAATATGTTTTCGCCATTAAGAATAGAGTATTTTCTACATATTCGCTTTTGGGTGCTGTTCCTAATATTTTTGACCCTTTGATAATAATTGAGTCTAATTTCACCGCAACAGGTTGTCTTTTATGCTGTTTAACAATAAAACTCTCCATAAATGCTGGCGGTCCCAATGGTACAAAATTAGGAGTGTATATTTCTGGAGTTGGCACTATTACACGCGGATTAACTCGCAATTTTTCATCAAAAAATGCGAACTCATCTTCTGCTTCATTCATCAATCGATTTGCATTGTAATAAGTATTAAAGTATGTAGTAAAATCTTTAAAACTATTTAATTGCTTACAAGAAGAAGATACAAGCAAAAGAACTGAGAATAATAATAGAGTTTTTAAACCAATTATAATCTTATTAGAAATAAAATTATTATTATTTTTAGAATGATTATTTTTTTGATTGTAATATTGCATTAATCGCTTATACAAATAGTGTAAACAAAAATTTATTTGTCTAAAAATGACTTTTCCACATAATTGTAGAATTTTACTTTTGTACAGTATAAACAAACGTAATCATTTATTTGTTATTTTATTTTAAATGCTAATTAATTTCAAAATAGCTACCTATTCGCCAACCATAACAAATGCACCCCAATAATATGGTGATTTGTATTTAGTTTTGATATCTAATTGTGCTTTATTAAAAGAATCACGTTTAGACATACCAGAAACCCAATAACTATAAAATTTGGACATTAATTCTTGGGTGGCATCATCACTAACTGACCAAAGGGACATAATTATTGTTTTGGCACCTGCTTGTTGGAATGCTCTTCTTAATCCAAAAACACCTTCGCCATTCTTAGTTTCACCAAGACCTGTTTCGCAAGCCGATAGCACTACTAATTCAGTTTTATCTAAGTTGAGATTCATTGCTTCATAAGCTGTTAATAGTCCGTTTTCTTCATTATCTGTACTCCCTTTTAAACTATTGGCACCTGTAAAGAATAGACCTGACCTTAATAATGGGTTCTCTATTAACTTTTGTGTTTCAAATCCAAAGGTTTCTTTGTCTTCTTTTTTAACATCAGCAAGGAACATACCATGTGTTGCTATATGCAATACCCTAGGGCTTTCAGCCGTTTTCACAGCACCTTTTATTGCCATATCGCCGGTAAATGTGCTTACTTCCCATTTCTTATTTTTAAGGAATTTTTCAATATCTTTAATTTCTATCTCAGTGCCTGGAAGATTGCTTAAATCAATATCGCGCCTTTCTCTTGTTATATCAGTACCTCTTTCTAAATTATTAAACGCGAAATCTTGGTTATTCTTTTGACCACTAATTTTTTTACTAACTTCTGTTACTTTAAATTCAGAAAGAGAAAAATTTGGATTACCTATCAAAATAGCACTATTAAAAATATTACTTTCTTGTTTTGTTTGATAAAAGTTTAAAAGTATATCTTTTGTGCTATTTATTTGCTGAATGTCTTGCTCTTCAAGTAAATACTTACCATCTGGTTTCATTAATGTTGATGGATTTAATTTATTATAAACTCCATCTGCTGAGAAAAATATCTTTTTGTAATCTTTAAGTTTATCATATAATTTACCCCAATATCTATCAAAAGATTTAATATCTGGGAATTTATTTTTTACATTAGTTCTATATTCTTTATAATAATCATTTTCAAGTTTATATCCATCTTTTATGAAAATTAAATCTGGATATTCTACTGTCTGCTCTGAAACAATTAAAAATGCATAAAATATTGTGTCGTTTATATTTTCTTTATCATTATCTTTATTATTATTAT
>JBEICW010000455.1:0-3090 GCA_040383785.1 Ignavibacteria bacterium
AAATTATTTGAACGTAAAATGACTCAAGCCAGATTAGCTGAGGAGATTGGCTTAGCTAAATCTAAGGTGTCTGAAATATTAAACGGAAAACGCAAGGCAGATATTTCTTTTTTAAAAGGTATACATAAGGTATTGAACATAGATGCAGGGCGCTTATTAGAAATTGTATAAATATTCAAATGAAATCATAAAAGACACTCTGCCTAAAATAAAAAACTCCGAAATCTTACGAAATCGGAGTTTTTTCAGTTAAGAAGAACTACTTCTTAGGTTCTGTAGGCTTATAGATTGCATTGGTTGCAAAATCTATAATAAGGCCTGCTCCTCCAAAGAAGAAGATATCAGCTAACAAAGCTCCAACTTTTACTTGTCTTACTGGCTCACCAGGTCCAGGTTTGATCTTTTGACTCGCAGTAACTTGACCACCAACAATTGTTGCACAAGATGTCATTTCAAACATCAGCACTAAAGCACAAAACAAAACAGCAACTTTTTTCATAATAGGTATTTTTTGGGTTTATAAATGAATGCCAAGAGAAAGCTCACTCATTGGCATAATTTTACTTTCATTAAAATGATATCCTGGTCCAAAATTGATATCAAAAAATAACCTATTTCCAAATGACCTCTGAAAACCCCACAAAAAAGACGGGATAAAACCACCTTTTGGAGGTATTATACCTTTCTCTGTTTC
This sequence comes from Ignavibacteria bacterium, assembly GCA_040383785.1. Taxonomy (GTDB): domain Bacteria; phylum Bacteroidota; class Ignavibacteria; order Kapaibacteriales; family UBA2268; genus JBDNHS01. The sequence continues at coordinate 695 of JBEICW010000455.1, forward strand.
ATTGATATTTTTGAACATATAGATTGCGCTTAAAGAAAAATAATTTGCTGAATTATAATCTGTTCTTCTTCTATTATAATCTCTTTTTTCTATATTATAATAATTACGAATTGCAAATGAAGAAATTGGATGAAAAGTATAAGAAATAAAAGTGCTTTGCATTCCAAACGTAGTTTCCTCATATAGTCCAGTAACAGCAGTGATTGCTGTTCTCAACCTGACCGTAGTTTTGGGAGCAATTGAATACTCCAATGCAATACCAGGCTCTAGTATAGATAATGCAATATTATTTGTGGTGTAATTACCATATTGGGAGTAACTGTAATTTGATATTAATAATAATAAAGTGAGTTTTAGATATTTCATGGTTGTATTATTTTTTATAAGGAAAATATTTTTTTCCAAAGTGGAACATAAGGTTTATTGAATTTTCTATAAATTATTTTATTATACCTTTGAGAAAGTATAATATTGAATGAATATTGATTATTGACAACGCGAGTAAAATTAAAATTATTGATAGTATTTACTTTTAATATATCAAAACCATTAGTGTATCCAAACTCTGGTCTAAAATTGACATATTTTAATTTAAAATCATACCCAAATCCAAATTTAAAATTTGTTTCATTTTGTTTGACAAACAAAGGCATATTTCTATTTTCTGTTCCAGTTAATCTGGCATTAGTATTTGAAATATTATAACTAAGTTGTGGCCCGAAATAGAAATAATCCGGAAAACCATTTTTGATTTTTTTATTTATAAATGTGTAAACAAAGAATAATGGCATTTCGATTATAGCACTAGAATAGCTATAAGTATATTCTTTATTAGCATCTTTGAATTTGTTTTTTATAAAAGAACCAAGTAATATTCCTGGTCTTAATGAAAATTTAAATTGATTATTGAATTCTTTTTCAAAAAGTAAACTTAAATTAATTGAAGGATTATTGCTTGAAAAATTTTGTGAATTAATAGTAGCATTATGTTTGATATTTGAATAGCCAATTGCCATCCCAGTTATAAGCTTAGTAGGCGTAATTGAGATTATAGTAGAATCATTAACCTGAGAATTAACAGGAAAGCTATTTATAAAAAGAAGGACAAAAGGCAACCAATTTTTCATTATTTACTTTTTGTTGTTGGAAATATTTTTTCTTTTTTTACAAATTTCTGTCCATTTTCAAATCTCTTGAATATTAAATTAGAAAAGCCAGATTTAATAACACCAAATTCTGCCATTTTATCACTTCTAAACTCAAAATACAAAGGTGGTTTTGGAAAATATACGTCTTTACCTTTAATTGTTAAATGATTAACATAAAGCCGCTTAATTGAAGTATCTAATTCTTTATAAACAAAATCAGAACCATATTTTAATTTAAATTGAGATAAACTTGAATCTTTCATTGAAGAAAAATTGTATTCTTTATCAATTTTTCTGACAAACATTTTGTCACCTATTGAAACACTGGAGCAAGAAGCAAAACAAAAAAGTAGTAAAAATAACCCTGTAATTTTTTGAATATACTTCCCCATAAAAATGATTTTAAAAGTTCATTTTAAGACAGCTAGAAATAGCTGAATGGGGTATTACAAATTTACTATATTTGTTGAGGTTTCATTATCATCGTCTAACTAAGTTATAAACAATTATATATTAAAGGAACTCATTATCTAAATGGCCAAAAATAGCTGCTTCCACCCCATTTTTTGAGGTAATACCCAAAATATTGAAACAAAATAGTACCCATTCTGGCTCCTCTTTGGGTTGACTATCTTGATAATCAATGTAATATAGTGATACAATTAAAGTTGGTTTTTAGAAGTCGCCCCAACAAAACGAAGCCGACAATCCCAAAATCAATCTTGTTTAATGTACAAAAAGCGTTCTACTAAAGTTTTATCGGCTTTAATTGAATTCCATATTACCAAGTGTGCTTTCTCAATAATCTTAAATTGATGTGACACATTTTCTCCAATTTTACCACGACAATTATAAACTGGTGGCTTTTTGTCTTCATCTTTAGAGATGATAATTAAATTATGCGTGTTTACTTTTCCTCCAAGCGATGTAACAAAAATTACTGTAGAGTCATTAAATGTTATAGAAGAACCTTCTGCTATAATTTTTTTTCCATAATTACTTATGACATCAATAGGAAAATGCTTTTGAGCATTAATAAAAGTATAAGATGAAAACATTAAAAACAGTGTGCCAAATATTTTTTTCATGACTATGTATTATAGATTATGTATTATAAAATAGATAAATAAATTTAATGAAATATCATAATGATAACAAAAAATGTAAGAAGTGTTTGATCTAATTTAAAAATAAAGGATATAAAATATACCCTAAAAATGGTTCAAAGTGCTTAAATTTATATCAACT
>JBEICW010000456.1:0-3089 GCA_040383785.1 Ignavibacteria bacterium
ATCAGAATAATTTCTTCTAATAATATACTTAGTTCAGATGTTGTAAAACTACTTTGGGTTAATTTCATTTCTACTTTGCCATTTTTAATTTCAAAATCAATTAAGTTATTGTGAACCAATTCTTTTGGAATTTCAGTTTTTATGACTTTAGGTGCTGGAGTTAGTTTTTTATCTTTGGTTTCTTTCTGTTCAGAATCTTTTTGTTCAAAAAATAAATCGTCATTTTTGAGAAATTTATTTTCATTTTCATAATATTCATCAATCAGAAAAGAATTATTCATTTCTGCATTTGTAATTGCACCTGTAGCCAATTCATCGCATCTTTCATTATACTCAATCCCAGCATGCCCTTTCACCCATTTGTATTTGGGTCTAATAATTTGATTAAGTGGGTCTATTAATTTCCAAATATCTTTATTTAATACTGGCTTTTTATCACTTTTAATCCAATTACTTCGTTTCCAATTTTCTAACCATTTTGAATTGAATGCACTAACAACCAAATTTGAGTCGCTATGAATGATAATTTCGTTTTTGATACTAAAAGTTAAACTTCGTGAATTTAATTCTTCTAAAGCCATCAAAATAGCCAACATTTCCATTCTGTTATTGGTTGTATATCTAAATGCTCTTACACCTTCCATTTCTAATTTGCCATCTATAAGCAAAACATAAGCTGCTGCTCCTTTTCCAGGGTTACCTGCACAGGCTCCGTCTGTATAAATTTCTATCATTTGATTGTTAAATTATAAAAATTAAAATATTAAAAAATATCTTTAGTAAAAAAATATTAATTTCTTATTAACTTTGTTTGTTTAAAATAGATAAAGTTATTAAATTGAAAATTAAAAATCTAAAATCTCAAAAAGTTAATTTAAGAAAATTATTTGAATAATAACAAACATAAAGATATATTACTTAATTCCCAAAATATTGTTATAATTAGAACAGATAAATTGGGAGATATGATACTTACATTGCCTATGGTTAGAGTTCTAAAAAGCATTAATCCTAAGTGTAAAATTCATATTATTGCAAAAAAATATACAGAACCAATTTTGAGATATACTTTCAAAAATAACGAAACTGACTTTGATTATCATTTTGTAGATGAAATCAATACTTTAAAATCTATTTTAAATAATATCAAACCCGAAGTAATTTTTTATCCACGTCCAAGACTTAATGAAACTATTGCTGGCTTTTTCTCAGGTGCAAAATTAAGAGTTGGAACTGGTTATAGGTATTATTCAAGTTTGTACAATCATAAAGTATATGAACACAGAAAAGTTGGCGAAAAAAATGAAGCAGAATATAATATTTCATTAATTGAAGATGTATTTGGTGAAGAAATTTCTACAAGTTTATTAGAAAAGTCTTTATTAGAAAAGTCTTTGTTAGAAAAGTCTTTGTTAGAAAAGTCTTTGTTAGAAATAAAAATCCCAACTGATGAATTAAAAGAGTTTAAAATTAAAATTAAATCAATGGGGATTAATCTCAAAAAGCCACCAATAATAATTCACCCTGCTACTGGTGGCTCTGCCAAAGAGTGGCATCCCAAAAACTTTGGTAAATTAGCAAAAAAACTCTCCAAAGAATATGCCAATGATATAATTATAACCGGCACCGAAGAGGAAATATTACAATGCAAACAAGTAGAAGTAGAGTGCGTTTATAGCAAAAATTTATGTGGTAAGTTAGATTTATCTGAAATGATCAAACTCATCAGTTTGTCATCAATACTTATAGCTAATTCTACCGGAGTATTGCATATTGCAGCAGCGGCAGGTATTCCAGTAGTAGGATTGTATCCCAATTCTCCAAATATTGGACCTAAAAGATGGTCACCATTCACAGATAATAAAATCATTTTATCACCACCAATTATTGATGATGAAATTGTGAGAGATGACCTAACTTTAATCAAAGTTGAAGATGTTTTTCAAGCTTGTAAAGTATTACTTAATAAAGAAAAATAGAAATTGAAAATTAATACTGAATCAATAAATTTAATAAAAAAATAAAATTCTGATAAAAATGAAAAATAATGAATTATTACAAAGGGTGTTAGTCGCTTTGGTTGGGATTCCAATTGGTTTATATCTGATATTAAGTGGTGGAATAGGTTTTGTTCTTGTTATTGCAGTTTTATCCAGCATAGGACTTTGGGAATTTTTTAATATGATGTTAATTAAGGGTTTTAAGCCATTAGTATATGCAGCATTATTATTTAATTTTTTTGCTACGATATTTTCAGGAATAATGATAGTAGATGGACAATTTATTTTGAGTTTATTATTTCTGATTGGTAATGGAGTTGCGTTTGTAGTTCTAACACTTTTAATTCAACTTTGGGACCAATCCAAAACTCCAATTGAAAATTCATTTGTTAATTTATTTGGTCTCACTTATGTTGGAATTTTTTTTATTACTTTAATTTTTATCCGTAATTTTGATGTAGTAGTAAATTTTATGCATAATATAATGCCACTTCAAATTGGTTTAGAATTAGCTAATAAAGAGATTTGGGGCAAAATTGTTCTAATACACCTAACTGCAATTTGGATATGTGATTCGGCTGCATATTTTGTAGGCAAAGCGATGGGCAAAAATAAACTTTTTGAAAGACATAGCCCGAAAAAAACTTGGGAAGGTGCTATTGGTGGAATGGTTGCATCATTAATTTATTTTGTGGTTATGTTATACTTTTTCACCCCACAAATTAGTTATTTTCATGGAATTATAATGGGTATAATTGTAGGAGTATTTGGTCAGTTAGGTGACCTAATAGAATCTCAATTCAAACGTTATGCAGGAGTAAAAGATAGTTCGCATCTAATCCCCGGACACGGTGGAGTATTAGATAGATTTGATAGCATTTTATTTACTTCACCAATTATGCTAATTTATCTATTTTTTGTATTATTCTTTTAATGTATAAATTATTATCAATTGGAGTATAATTACATTAAATGTAATTACTTTAAATCTGTTTATATCCTTTATTTTTGAACCAATTTCTAACTTTTGGTTCAATCCAAAATACTACCATTGCAGAGGCAATTCCTGCAATAACATCAATCAAATAA
>JBEICW010000457.1:0-3058 GCA_040383785.1 Ignavibacteria bacterium
ATAATACACGATTTTTTTTGAAATAGTGATAGGTTAATAATGCAATAATACTTGGTGTTAATGTAAGAATCACATAAGGTTTTGTAATCGTTAGTAACAAAAATGCAGCTGTAATTATTACATAATTTGAAATAGATTTGTTTTGATGGATTACTATTTCGGATAGTTTATAGACAAATATCCCTACAGAAAATAATAAAATACTTTCTTTCAAAATACCAGAGCCCCAAAAAAGAACGGAGGGAAGAAAGTAAATGCATAATATTAGAATTAATGTTTTTTGAGGGAATAACTTGTGAAATGTTTTGTAAATTCCTGTAAGTCCTATGAATGAAAGAAAACAGAGTATTAATGTGTGAATGTGATAATATCCTAAAGAGATAAGATAAATTATTAAATTGAAACGAATTACTGTTCGATTATCATTGAAAACATTTGTTTCGTGTGGTTTAAACCAATATTGTGTTTGTTTTAATTCGTAATGTATATAAGGTTGGTCTGTATGTATACCTAATATAATTTTAAAATAATTCACAGGGGATTTTGAAAATACATTTTTAAAAAGCCAAGTAGAATCATCAAAATATTTAAAAATATCAGCGGTAGACCTATCCGTGTAATATCTTGTGTAAACCAAGAATAAACAATACGCAGCAATTAAATTTACGAAAAATAAAATATATAAAGTAGTAGATTTTAGGTTCGTATTTTTGAAAAATTTACTTTTTTTGATAAATATCAAAATCAAAAATAGATAGAGAAAAGAAAGTAAATATTCCACTTTTTTATTTTCAAAATTACAATTTATTCAACAACGGAATTTTTTCAAAATCAATCGTTATTAAAAGAGCAATAATTAATAACGGAATTATCGGTGCTCTATATCGAACTATATTTCCTAAAACTGGCACCAATATGCCTATAATTATAAGTGAGATGATACTAAAAAATAAAATTTGGTTTACTAATAGTTTTTCTTTACAAGAAAATTTTGATTTTCTGAACTTGATAGAAAATAGAATTAATATAATGACAATTAGATTTAAGAATATATCGGGAATAAAAAGTGGATTTTTTAAATCAATAATATTGGGTCTAAATAGAGTGTTCATTATTGCAAAAGGGATACATTTCAAAAAAGTAATTGGATTTCCATCTAAGGTAGGGGCGTAAATAACTGTATGTGCATTTTGTTTCCTTGCTTCAAACTGTTGGTCTCTTTGTTTAAATCTTAAAACTTCAAATATATTCCGATTTTGCCCCAATGCATTTTTTTCATAAGATTCACTATTAACCTTCTTGATATATAATTTTCGTTTTATAGGGTCTTTTATAGTGTTGTCGAAATTAACTGGGTTGTGAAAAAGTCCAGCAAAAATGATAATCAATAAAAATGTAATGTAAGAAAAGGAAATTAGTTTTACATTTTTCCAAATGTAAATATTTAGATAAATCGCTATTATTCCTGGAATTAAAAAAATGAAAAAGTAATTTTTACAAAATAAAATGAAAATCAAATTGATGAAAATGAATATATGTAATTTGTTGTTTTTACTGTTGTTTTGTAGCCTAATTAAGTTCGAAAATAAAAACATCAAACCGATATAGATAAATGTTTCTTTAAAGTTTCCTGAAGTCCAAATTAAGTAAGATGGATTAAAAAACATAAATAGAAATAATATTTTATTTGGTACAACAAAATGCGATTGAACACTTCTATATAAAACTAATGTTGCATAAAATGAAATGCTTGCAATTATTATACTTTGAATTAGCAGATTGTTATTCGAGACAAAACAAAGTAAAAAGTTTATTAGAATAATTGTTTGATTATCATTTAATAAACCATACTGATTTGGTTTAGTCCAATATTGAAGTTTACTTGTAAAGATTCTGATTTCATCTGAATTTCCGTTAATTATAAATTTTATCGTTTCAAATGGATTTTTTATAAATGAATCATTAAGAATTTTCCCATCATTAAAATATTTGTAAATGTCATTTAAAGATGTACTAGAAAAATAGTAAGTGTAGATATACCAAACAGAAATGGAAGCCAGAATTTTTACTGCAATAGCTAAAAGTAAACTTTGTCTTTTAATTGAATTTGTATTCTTTTTTATAAGGTAAAACAGGAATAGTAGGAACAATAAAAGCGAGATAATATACTTCATTTTTGCGTTTGATAGTTTATTTTGATTAAACCAATTGTAAGATAAAGGTAACCTATTGATTTAAATTTTAGCACAATTCCTAAAACCGGTGTAATTATTCCCGCAAAAAGACAAATCGTGATTCCAGAGAGAAATAGAAATTTATCTATTGGTTTTAGTTTTTGGAACCAATTATTTCTTAAACCAATAAACACAAAAAAATATAAAAGTAAGTTTTCAAGTAAAAAAGGAATTCCAAGTAATTTGGAGGGGTAGAAAAATGAGGGTGTAAAAAACACATTGAGAATGGCTTCTTTCATTGTTGTTAAAAAAGAGAAATTCTTAATTTTTAATGGGGTCAATTTTAAGAGTGTTTCTGCTTTTCTTTCATAGGCTTCATAAAAAAAATCATCTTGTTTGTATTCTATCATTTTGAATAAGTTAAACTTATTACCATATTTATATTCATCTTTTTCTATATCAGAATTATTTATTGATAATGAGGTGATTGTTGTTGCGAATACAATTAATAAAATCATAATCCTATTTATCCAAGACTTAATGTTTGTTGTTTTATAGACTAAAAAACAAATAATAAATGGTAGAGTGATTATTAAATACGTTGGCTTTATTAGTAAGTGTACTGCGCAAATTAATAGAAGTATAATTAATTTTTTTAGTTCGAATTTTTGATTGATTTTTAACATCATAGTTATAATGATTGAGTGTATAGTTATAGCAATACTTTCTTTGTAAGTGCTGTTTGACCAAATTGCAATAGACGGTATTATTATTAAAATCAAAAGAATATCTTTTCTAATATTAGTTTGATTAACAAGTGTTTTTATCAGAAGTAGTATCGTTGTAAAAGATATTATATGAAAAATCAGAAGATGATTTAAAAT
>JBEICW010000458.1:0-3054 GCA_040383785.1 Ignavibacteria bacterium
AAATGAGATATAAAAATATATTAGTCCCTGTAGATTTTTCAGATGGTTCAAATCTTGCATTAAGCAATGCAGTAGATTATGCCAAAACAATGGGCTCTACAATACATTTACTTCATATAATCCAACCAATTAGTTATCCAATTGGGATGGAAATCGCACATTATAATTTTAGTGATGTTGAAAAAGAAATGATAGAAACTTCAAAGAGAAATCTGACTGATTTGACGAACCTAAATGAAAACTCAGGTGTAAAATTTGAAGTAGCTGTAAATATTGGCTCTTCTTCTTCGACTTCAATAATTGATTTTTGCAAAAGCGAAAATATAGATTTAGTATGTATTGCCACTCACGGAAGTAGTGGATTGGAGCATTTCTTATTTGGCAGTACAACTGAAAAAGTACTTAGAAAAGCAAATTGTCCTGTATTAGTTGTTAGAATGCAACACTAAATTTATTATGATTTTTTCTTTATTTTCTAAAAAATAATTTATTTTTAAATAAAAACCATTTTTATTAGTCACTAGAAATGGTTTTTATATTTTATGTAGAAATGTCGAAGTTATTTTATTTTCAATTTTCTTGCGTTTTTAAATAGTTTTAACTCAATTAAATGATATTTTTTAAGACAACAATTTAATTTAATGAAATATTTTTATATTCTTTTATTAAGCACTTTAGGATTTCTAAATATATTGAATCTTAAAGCAGAAAATATAATAAATTATGAAATTTTAGCATATGAATATGATGAATTATATTCAAAAATTGAATTTAATTATTATTTTCAGAACAAAATAATTGATTATACCACAGTTGCAAATGATAGTCTTAAAGGTGATGTGTTGTTTTCGTTAATTTTAACTCCAAAAGATAGCAGTTATCAATCAATAATTGATACTTGGGTTTATAAAAGCACTATTGCCAAATCTGAATTTAAAAAAGAGATTAGTTTATTTGGTAATAGATTAATTGGAATTTTGCCAAATAATTACTATGCAAGTATAAAAATCCAAAAAACAACAGACTCGAGTTTAATTCAAAAAATCGATTTTGAAGTTACTATACCTAATTTTTATCAAAAATTCTCAGCAAGTGATTTGCAAATAGCATATATAATTGAGAGTGAAAAAGAAACTGACAAAAAATGGTCTGATATTTTTTATAAAAATTCATTTTTTGTAGTTCCAAACCCAATTTGTGAAATAAAATCAAATAATCCAAAACTTTATCTTTACTTTGAAATATATAATGCCAAAACTCTTAGCTCAGATGGTGTTGAACTTACTTATTCAATTTTAGATGCAGCTAAAAGAGAAGTTTTGAATTACAAAAAAGATAAAAATTCTTATTCTGATGCAATGGTAGAATTTTTAGAATTTCCTTTGACAAATATAAGTACTGGAGTTTATTATCTTAAAGTAATTGGAAAAGATAATAACGAAATCAATAATGATAAAAAACCAGTTAATATATTTGAAAAAATAAAAAAATTCTATTTAATTAATCCTGATATACCACCTGATATAAATACAAATTTTTCAGAGAGTTTAACATTTGAAGAGAGTGCTTTTTCTACTTTTGATGATGAAAGAGTTATTGAAGAATTTGACAAATTATCTTATATTTTGCTTGAAAATGAAAAAGAAGAATTTAAACTTTTAACAGATAAAAAAGCAAAACAAAGAGCACTTTTTAAATTCTGGACAATTAGAGACCCCAAACCAGAAACCAAAGTTAATGAAAAAATGATAGAATATGACAAAAGAATTAGTTTTGCAGATACATATTTCAAGCAAGGAATGTTACCAGGTTGGAGAACTGAAAGAGGCAGAACACTCTTAAAATACGGCTTCCCTACTCAAAGAAATATATTTCCTCAAAGAGATGCTAAGGTTGCTGCAGAAGAGTGGTTTTATTCGGAAATACGAGGTGGAGTCTATTTTTATTTTGTAGATAGATTGATGAATAATACTTTCATTTTGGCTCATTCTACAATGCCTAATGAGATTTTTAACGAGTATTGGTACTCAGACTATAATCCAGCAATTGAAAGTGATGGCAGCAATAGATTTAGACAAGATGATAGAAATCAAATTCGCAAATAAGATATTTTTTAATTAATAATTACCTATAAATTGAAATACCTCACTACTATTTTTATAAAAATAATTGTTGTAATTATCAATCTACTGCCACATAAATTGGTTGTTTTTTGTGGTAGAAAATTTGGTATGCTTTTATATTTTTTAAGCAAACAAAGGCGTGATATAACTCTAACTAATCTAAAAAATGCTTACCCAACCAAAAGATCAAAAGAAATTACAGATATATGTAAATTTTCTTATCAAAATTTGGGCATTAGTATTTTTGAGTTAATTAAGTTTAGAACTCAATCTATTAGTGAAATTAAAAACATAATTAAATTTACTAACCCAGAACTAATAACCGAAGTTTATAATAGAGGCAAAGGTCTAATTATGATGACCGGACATTTTGGTAATTGGGAAATGTTAGCTTTAGCTACTGGTATCGAAACTTCTTCTACTTTGCAGCTTGGAATTAATGTTGTAGCAAAAAATCAAAAAAATGCCTTTTTTGATAATTATATTATAGATAACCGAGAAAAATTTGGTAATAAAGTTATTAATGCCGGCAATGCTGCCAAAGAAATGATTAAATTAATCAAAAACAAAGAAATAGTTGCATTAATTGTTGACCAAAGTGCAGACCCAAATAAAGATGTATTTGTAGATTTTTTTGGTAATCCAGCTGCAACTTACGAAGCTCCAGCAGTATTAGCTTTGAAATTTAATCTCCCTATACTGGTTTCTTATGCTATTAGACAAAAAGACAATACCTATATAGCAACCTTTGAAGAGTTAAAACATGATGATTTACTATTTGATAAGGAAGGCATAAAAGAACTAACCTTAAGACACGTAAAACACTTAGAAAATCAAATCAGATTACATCCAGACATGTGGTCATGGCAACATAGAAGATGGAAACATTAATTTATTTTTCAAATGTATAAATTAATTTAAATTTTTAAAT
>JBEICW010000459.1:0-3051 GCA_040383785.1 Ignavibacteria bacterium
GGTCGTGACCTGTCCTCTTTGAAAAACTAATTCGAAAACGGACAATACGCGAATTGTCCCAACAATATTTTTTGCACCAATTGCACTCTTTTTATCATTTTTCACAAAAAACTTCACGATATTTCACGATTTATGGATGTTTTTTCAATCTCGGAGAGATGAAATGATTATAGAAAAATGACCACCCAACAAGATTCTTTAAACTCCATCGGAGTGAAAATTTTTGTTTCACCTCTACGAGGTTCGATTTGGGAATAATGGGAACGCATTAGCTATAATCATTTCATTCCTACGGAATTTATGATTTTGCACTCTTTTTGCCCTTTATTCATTAAAAAACTTCACGATATTTCACGGTTTTCGCCTATTTTTTTCTTTCTTTAAGTCTTTCTCCACTCTGTGGGGAAAGATTTAGATAGGGGTTTCTTCAAAGAACTTTTTAACCACAAGTGCATTTCGAATTTACAGCAAAGAAAACCACCTCTGTCAGCAAAGCTGACATCTCCGCCAGCGGAGAACATTTTGCATGATTTTGCATTCTTTAGGGCAATTTTTCGCAAAAAACTTCACGGTATTTCACGATTTTTGGCTATTTTTTATTTTTCAATGAACTTTCTTTCATTAACCACTTTCTTATGACGCATTTATTGCGTAATTATTTTGCTTTTATTATACATAAAATTAAGATAATTATCATCTGAGTTCATTACTATGCCTTGCTCGTGAGTGCCGTTATAGCCATACCTCGCACCTGTTGCATTATAACTTAGGTCTTTGATTTTCATCCCATAAGGAGTAAATGCAAAGCATTTACGGCGAGAATACCTATCTGCAAAGCAGAAAAAAAAAAACAAAACATTCGAGCGTACTCTGATTTACTCAATAAATCCACTTCATACGTCCCATTAAATGGTACTTTCGACATCTTTATATCAGAGAACGTAGTCCTCACATTTCCCACGTTGATGCCTTTTACGGGCATCAACTCTTTAATTCATAAGCTTTTTTGCCAAGCTGACGTGAGAAGATATTTTCATTAATTTAGTTTACTTCAAGCACCAATGACTTCGATTTTGGCTGTGGAATAGGAAGAGAATCTTCTAATATACTCTCCAAATGCAGCTCAATCGCTTCTCTAATTAATTCAATTACTTCGCTTTCACTTTCTGCAATTGCTACACACCCCGGTAAATCCGGCACATAAGCACCATAAGATTTATTCTCTTTTTCAATAATTACTGTATATTGCATATAACTCCTATTTAGTCTAATTTTGCTTGTTTTAAAATACTTTTCATTGTGCCAATAGGTAAATCTAAACTTTCTTTACCTGCAATTGTAACTGTACCAGTCTTTGTTAAGTGTTTAAATTGTTGGTGGCTACCTTTTTGCCTTACAAAATACCAACCATCATTTTCAATTATCTTAATTATATCTTTTACTTTCATAACCCTTAGAATACGTTAACAAAGTAACAAACGATTAGTTTAAGTTTTTATTTTTTCAAAGTTATTACACCTACCCAATAATATGTTAGTTAAATTTTTTTGGGTATTTCGTCAAAAAACGCCCCTGTTGCTCATTGCAGTAAATATGCCATTCTGCACTATTTAAAAAAGTATTTATCTTGCTTTACTTCGATTTTTCACGGTATGCAAAAGTTAGTGTGCCTACAATTACAAATACAATAAACATTGTTCCAATTATCAGTAAATTTACTTCTGGACTGTAAATTATCAAACTTGCATATTCTTTTCTATAGATTGCCATTACTCCGTGTGATAAATCTACAAGGTAAGTTAATGGTGCAATATGACTAATAATTGTCAATATTAGTCCAGAATGATTAATTGGTGTAATTACCCCTGAAACAAACATTTGTGGGAACATTACAAATGGAAATATCAAATTTACTGTTTGCTGGCTGCTTACATTTCCGATTATCAATAGCCCAAACGCACCACCTAATAATACTGCTATCAAAAATACTGGTGAAAGTGCAACTATATCGGTAACTGTAATCGGCAACCCCAGAATTAATCCATAAATTATTATACCTAAAATTGATAAGATGCTAATTACCCCAGAACCTAATATTTTACCCATTATAATTGTATATCGGGAAATTGGTGCTACAAACATTTCTTGGGTAAAGTCTTCTTCTCTATCCCTTACCAAAGATACTAAACCATTCACAGAGGTTGAAAATAGGGACTGAACAATTATACCAATAAAGACAAACATTTGGTAATTGTAACCAATATTTTTACCGAGATTTTGCTGAAACATTCCGCCAATTATTCCTATGAAAATCACAGGAAAAATCATCACAAATATGAGGCGAGTTCTATCTCTAAAAAATTTAATTATATCGCGATATGCTATTGTTATAGCGGCATTAATTTCATTAAACATATTGATTGCTTTATTATTGAAAAAATGAGAAAATTAATTATGAAAGAGTAATTTTTTGAGTAATTAAACATTCACATATAGAACTTTAAGGATATTTTATTATTTCATCATAGTCTTAGATTTTGATTTAATAATTAGTCCTTTGAGACAAGGCAGAGCCTTGTCTTTACATTAAAAAATGAATAATATTTTTTAATTCTTGATTAAATTTATATATGCTTGTTCTAAAGTTGGCTTTATGATTTCTAGTTTGGTTAATTCTGAATCTATTTTTTTTATAATTGTTTGTGGATTATATGTATTTTCATTTAGGTGAATTACAAAATCATTTTTGTCGTTAATATTAAATTTGATATTATTATGTATTAATTCATCTTTTAGTTTGAGATGGTTATCCGAATTAATTACCATAATTTCATCAATTAGATTACCTTTTAGTTCCTGAACAGAGCCATTACTAATAACTTTTCCATGATTTATAATACAAACCTTATCTGCTTCCTCAGCTTCTTCTAAATAATGAGTGGTTAGAAAAATTGTGGTGCCATCTTCTTTGCGAACTGTTTGCAAATATTTCCATAAGTCATTTCTTGATACGGGGTCTAACCCTGTACTTGGTTCATCTAAAAATAGTAC
>JBEICW010000460.1:0-3031 GCA_040383785.1 Ignavibacteria bacterium
CAGATATACTTGCGAATTAATAGTAATGCGAGTCAAGGCACTGCCTTGACTTTACTTTACAATAAAACATTTTGCACTGTTTGTACTGTTTTGGGTAGTTTCATCAAAAAACTTCACGATATTTCACGATTTTTGGCTGTTTTTTAAATTACCTTTCTACTGAAGGGGTGGTAAATTGAGCTGACTGGGTAGTTTCATCAAAAAACTTTTTAACCGAGATATTATTGTGATTTCAAAAGTCCTGAGAGACAAAGCAGTGACTTGTCTTTACAATAATTTTTTTGCACTTTTTTCACTCATTTCTGCATTTTTCAACAAAAACTTCACGATATTTCATGATTTTTGCCTGTTTTTATTATTTTACAATGAACTTGCTTAACCATTAACCACTAACAATTAACAATTTATCTTATCCTAATGACGCATTTATTGTGTATTTATTGCATAATATCATTTAGAGTTTTACTTCTTTTTGAACTTTTTATTGGCTTTCGTTTGGAGGTCGTTCATTGCTTTTTTAGATGACTTTTTGTTGTAAATTACCTCTTCGACTGCAGCTTCCAATAATTCTTCTATATCAAGCCAATCTTTGTGAACTGGAGTCATACGTGCAAACTCTAATTGGTCAGCAAATATACTTCTAACTGCTTGAGTTTTGTAAAATTCATCTTTGAAATATACTTTGTCAGCTGGAAAACCGGCCTCTGGTATTTCTTTACAAAATCGGATTGCAGTCTTCCCTTCTGCCAAATAACTTACTAATTTCTTTGCTAATGGTTTGTTCCCACCAAATCGAGTTACTGCAAGATATTCTCCACCAGCAAATGATATCCCTTTTGAATATTTTGTAGATGGTAATTTCATTACACCAAATTTTAAAGTTGAATTTTCATTCTTTATTTTTTCTAAAATCCAAGCTCCAGAAATTGCAAATCCAATATTTCCTTGTATAAAATCAGCATCTAAAGTTCTTTGGTTTTCTAATTTTCCATATTTTAAAAAGTCTTTATATGATTGAACAGCTTCGATATTATTTTTGGAATTAAATACAAATTCACCATTTTTATCAATCAATTCACCTCCATAACTCCAAATAAAGGTTACAATTTTTTTATATAATCTATGAGCGTCTGGTCCATTTACTGCAAATCCAAATTTATCTTTTAGGTTGGGATTTTCTTGTATTTTTTTTGAGGCAATTAATAAATCTTCAAATGATTTAAGACTATCAACATTGACATTTGAAGCATTTAAAAGGTCTTTATTATAAAATAAAACTCTTGTATCTACATACCAAGGCAAAGCGTAAATTTTGCCCTTATAAAGGCAAGGTTCAGTTGCAAATTGAATAAAGTTATCAAAACCTACTTCATTATTATCTAACTCCGCAAGGACTTTAGAAGACGAAAATTGGGCAACCCAATCGGAGCCAAGTTCAATTACATCTGGTTCAGAATTGGAATTAAATGCAGCAAAAAGTTTTGTTTTACCATCTTTCCAACTCAAGTCAGTTAATATCACTTTACAATTATTTTCTTTTTCAAATTCAGAAAGTAATTTTATTAATACTTTTTTTTGATTGGGTTCACTTTGAAAATGCCAAAAATGTATTTCTTTTTGATTAACTATCCTATCTTTTTTGCAAGAATTTACAAATAGCATTAAAATAAAAAATAGCGACATAGCCGCTATTTTTTTGAAATTTAGTTTTCTAAACTTTGTATTTATATTTATCTTTTTCATAAGTTACAAGTTACAAGTTATAAGTCTTAAATAAATATTATCTTAGAATTGTGTCATTTCTATCAGGACTTGTAGAAATAATCGTAACTTGTGCATCTGTGAAATCTTCAATAAATTTGATATATTCTTTTACTTCAATTGGTAATTTATCAAATTCATTAATTCCTGAAAGTGAGCTATTCCAACCTTTTAATGTAACATATTCTAATTCTAAATTAGTTTTATCAGATAAATCAGCAGGGAAAGATTTTAGTTTTTTTCCATTTACAGAATATCCCACACAAACTTTTAATTTTTCAAATGTATCCAATACATCTAATTTAGTCAAAGCTATTTGGTCAATACCATTTATCATTACTGAATATTTTAGGGCAACTAAATCTAACCAACCACATCTACGAGGTCTGCCAGTTGTTGCTCCAAATTCATTTCCTTCTTTACGCAATTTTTCTCCAACTTCATTTAATAATTCAGTTGGAAAAGGTCCATTACCTACTCTTGTTGAATAAGCTTTAACAATACCGATAATTGTATCAATTTTAGTTGGAGGTATTCCCAATCCAGTACATGCACCACCAGAAGTTGGATTAGAACTTGTTACAAATGGGTAAGTGCCGTGGTCAAGGTCTAATAAAGCACCCTGTGCCCCCTCTACAATTACTTTTTTACCTTCTTTGATTGCTTCATTGATTAGCAAAGTGGTGTCGGTTACGTATGGGTCGATTAACTTATCAAATTCTAAATAAGTTTCTATTAATTCTTCAACTTTTATTGCAGTTTCGCCATATATTTTAGTTAGTACTTCATTATATTCGGCAAGACTACTTCTTAATTTTTTCTCAAATTCAACTCTATCAAGCAAATCAACTATTCTAATACCACTTCTTTTTGCTTTGTCGATATAGGCTGGACCAATACCTCTACCAGTAGTTCCAATTGCTTTTTCACTGCTTGATTTTTCACGCACTTGATCTAAAAGTTTATGATAAGGCATAATTAAATGTGCTTTGTGGCTGATGAATAATCTTCCACTAACATCAATACCATGCTCTTTAAGCATTTCGATTTCTTTCATCAAAGCAACTGGGTCAATTACAACTCCATTACCAATAATACATTTAACATTATCAGTCAATATCCCAGAAGGTATTAGGTGTAATACATATTGCTTACCATCAATTACTATAGTATGTCCAGCATTTGCACCACCTTGATAACGAGCAACAATATCTGCTTTTGTAGCTAATAAATCAACTATTTTACCTTTGCCTTCATCGCCCCATTGAGC
>JBEICW010000461.1:0-3019 GCA_040383785.1 Ignavibacteria bacterium
ATTGAAATGAACTTATTAAGTTTGAATAAAGATACTAAATCTATCAATAATGTAAAAATTTATGACAATTTGGGTAAATTGCTAAAAGTAATAAAAGATGTAAATTATCAAATTTTAAACATCAATATCGAGCAAAAAGGCAGTTTTGTAATTGGTTTGTATAATGATCATGAATTGTTATTATCTAAAAATGTAGTTATAGAGTAAGAACAAAAAATGTTATTTTCAAGTAGAACAGGCACCCCTGCCTGTTCAAGAAACCCCCTCTAAATCTCCCCCACGGAGTAGGGGAGACTTGGAAGAAAAAGAATTAAATTTATTCTTTGGTAGAGACGTTGCATGCAACGTCTTTCTTCTCTTCAATTGCATTGAACTATAAAAAAAGACGTAACATGTTACGTCTCTACGAAGAAAAAATAGGCATTTAGAATGCAGTTTGGAACAAAAACAGGAAAGGGCTGGGAAACCCAGCCCCTCTACATTAAAAAAAAGTCAAGTGAGACGCTTGACCTACCTAAATCGCAGAAACAGTGCAAACAATGCAAAACAATGCAAATATTCAGATATCAAGAAATATTGAACAGGATAAATTCAATTTTATCTTGCTATTTTTTGTTATAACTAATTTTGTAATACTAACTTCTTGCGATAATGACAATAATATCCAAAGTAACAATGACGATAATTATATTAATAGTGTAATTATTCCGAGTGGATTTCCTGCAATAGAATTTCCAGAAGATAATGGATTTACTCGCGAAAGATGGGAATTAGGCAAAAAACTATTTTATGATACAAGGTTATCTAAAGATAATACGGTTAGTTGTGGTAGTTGTCATAATGTTAGTTTGGCTTTCAGTGATAGTGTGTCGTTAAGTCTCGGAGTAGAAAAAAGGATAGGAGTGAGCAATGCCTCAACGCTTACCAACGTTGCATACAATCCATATTCAAATAGAGATGGTGGAGTAAGAACATTAGAAATGCAGGTATTGGTACCCATCCAAGAGCATATAGAATTTGATAATAATATTATTGATATTGCTCAGAATTTAGGCAAAATCCCTGAATATAATGCTATGAGCCAACAAGCTTATAATAGAGATATTGATTTTTATGTGATACCGAGAGCAATAGCAACATTTGAAAGGTCATTGATTAGTGGGTATAGCAAATATGATAAGTATTTGAATAATTTGATAAAATTGACCGAAAATGAATTAAAAGGAAAAGAGTTATTTTTTAGTGAAAAAACTAATTGTTCGAGCTGCCATAGTGGATTTAATTTTACGAACTATAACTTTGAGAATAATGGTTTATTAGAAAATTACCAAAATAAAGGCAGAAATAGAATTACAAACAAATCCGAAGATGTGGGTAAATTTAAAGTTCCAACACTTAGGAATATCGGATTTTCAGCACCGTATATGCACGATGGCTCATTAAAAACTTTGGAGCAAGTAATTGAGCATTATAATTCTGGTGGCAAAAACTTTGTAAATAAAAGTAACTTTATTAGACCTTTGGGACTTACTATGGAAGAAAGAAAAAATTTAGTTGAATTTTTGAAAACTTTAGACGATTACGAGTTCATAAACAAAAAAGCATTTTTTAATTTGTCAGGAAATTATTAAGAAATTGTAAATTAAATTTTAAGGGAAATAATATGAACACAAGTGCAAATTTAAGAAAAGTTGTATTGTTATTTATTGTAATATTTGCAACTACAATTGGCTTTTACTCATGTGATAACGATACCGACCCAATAGTTGAAGAAACTGCTGTTTGGGACAAAACTCCATATAATTTAATTGCAACGAACTTTCCACCTGCAAATCTTAAAGCAGATAATCCATTGACAGTAGAAGGTGTGAGATTAGGTAGAATGTTATTTTATGAGCCAAAATTATCTAAAGATAATAGACTAACTTGTGGAGGTTGTCATCGTCAAGAAAATGCTTTTACAGATGTTGCAAAATTTTCAAGAGGGGTAGGTGGTGCATTGGGATTGAGAAATTCAATGTCAGTATTTAATATGGCATGGAATAGAAGTTCATTTTTCTGGGACGGTAGAGCAGAGTTATTGCGTCATCAAGCATTAATGCCAATCCAAGACGATTTGGAAATGGACGAAACTTTAGAAAATGTAATATCTAAACTAAAAGCAGACACAAAATACAAAAATCAATTTATTAGAGCCTTTGGTACTGATAAAATCACTGATACGCTTATTTCCTTTGCTTTAGAGCAATTTATGATGACAATAGTAAGTAATAATAGTAAATATGATAAATTTGTTGCTAAAGAGCTTACATTGAGTGAATCGGAAGAAAGAGGTAGAAAGTTATTCTTTACAGAATACGACCCATTTATGCCAGAAAATTCCGGAGCTGATTGTGCCCATTGCCATGGTGGAAATAACTTCGATAATCAAAGATTTTTTAATAATGGATTATTCACAGATGCAGAAAGAACTGACCTTGGCTTAGAAAATGTAACCAAAAGACCTGGCGATAAAGGTAAATTTAAAACAGTGAGTTTGAGAAATATTACTTTAACTGCACCGTATATGCATAATGGTCAATTTACTAATTTGAGAGATGTGGTTAATCACTATAATAGCGGATTAAAACCATCTCCAACATTGGACCCTGCTTTGGAGAGAACAAGAGGAACAGGATTAGGATTAACAGAAAGCCAAATTGATGATTTGATAGCATTTCTAAAAACTTTAGAAGACCCAACTCTATTATCAAACAAAGAATATTCTAATCCATTTAGATAGGATTTAGAGGTTAGAGGTTTGTATGATTTTGTAAGGGTCGATGGCATCGACCCTTTTTTTTGTTGCACAATAATAATGCAATATATGCGTCATAAGATAGTGGTTAATTATTAGAGGTTAACGGTTAATGATTTAAGAAAGTTCATGGTAAATAAAAAACAGCCAAAAACCGTGAAATATCGTGAAGTTTTTTGTGAAAAAACGCTAAAAAAAGTGCAAATAGTGCAAAAAAAAGAC
>JBEICW010000462.1:0-3014 GCA_040383785.1 Ignavibacteria bacterium
AAAGAGTATCAAATTTTTGAAAATTTTCAGTTGAATTAATAAAATTTAAATTATAATTACTTAAATCCTGATTAACATAGAATAAATTATTTATATCTTGAGCAAAACAATAAATAACTTTGGTATTTGCAATTTCTTTGTTGTAAAAATTAAAATTTGAAATACTGTCAAAATTATTAGTATAAATATTAATTTGTGAAAAATGTCTATTATTATTTGTTGAATATGAAGTAAAAATATAAGTAGAATCTACAACTTTGAAATTGTCTATAAATATATCCGTTATTGAATAATCAATTAATCCATCTTCAAAATCCTCATACTCTAATTTTGATGCAAAAAAATCATTTGTTTTAAATAATCTACATCCAGTTGAAAAGCCGCCACCATAAACTCCTAAACTTAAATATTGTTTAGTATTATTGTCATAATTTTTAATTTTTGCAACTTTTTTTGTATCAAAATACCTTGTATTTAATATACCATTTTCTAATTTATAAATAGGTATTTTTGATTTTATTAAGTTATTATTATCCGCTATTTCAAATAAAAAATGTGATTTATCATAGCCATTTTTAAAATTAAATATCACTGTAGAATCTAATCTATAAGGTTCATCTAAGTTAAATGTATGAAATCCATATCCTTTAGAAACCTCTTGTGTTTTTGAAATTATATTACCATCGTCATCTTTTGAAGTATCAACAATAATTATGGTATTTTTTTCACCAACTAATATAAATTTATTATCTTTTATTGATACAAAAGTTATTTTTTCTTTAGATTGATTATATTCAAAATTTGCATAAGATTGATTTTCTATTATAATTGTTGAGTCTAAATTTTTATTTTCGTTTACAAAGTATAATTTGTAATCTAACTCATCTTGATTTTGGATAAATAAATATTGATTATTTACTACTTGTCCTAAAAATGGATTAAAACTTTTTGTCTTATCAAAAAAATCTATTAGTGTATCTTTCTTTTTATTTGACAAATTAAATAAAATTGCTTTTTTATTGTTTCTAATAATTAATTTTTCTGACAAAAAGTTTAAATCATACCAACTAGAAATAAACCCTTCTTTAGATAAATCTATAACTTCAATTAAGTTTAAAATTTTATCATATTTGTAAATTTTTCCACTATCTATAGAAACTAATAACTGATTGTCTAAAACTGAAATTGTATTTGTTTTTTTTGTACTATAATTGAAGAACTCCAATTTTGGCAAATCTATTCTTTTTTTAAACTCAAATTTATTGTTTAAAGCTAAGAAAAAATCATGAGAACGAACTATATAATCATCATTAAATTTAATACATTGTAATAAAACTTTTCCATTTTCTAATTCTAATTTTGATACTGGTAAAAAATATCTTGCATTATTACTACTTTCTGATATTTCGCCATTTTCATTAAAAGCTATGATAACATTATCAACAAATAATACATTTATTATTTTACCCTTATCAAAAATCTTTTGCGTTTTCCATGTTTTACCATCATCTTGGCTAACATTTATAACTCCATAATTTCCATAAGCAATAATCAAATCACCTTTATGGACACAGCCATAATAATCAGTTATAATAGGATTTGATATTTGAATTCCTTTACTTTTAAGTTCTGTTTTTAAGGAAATAATTAAAAATAAGACAACAAAATTTATTAATATTTTTTTCATTTGATTGTTCCTTTTAAATATTTGAAGTGGTAAAAAACTTACCACTTCAATTTATTAAAAAATTAAGGAGTACCACAAGGAGTTTCAATTTTAAAACAAGCAGTTACTGGATCACCCTTGGTAGGTTCAGCAGGTTCACTATTTTCTTCACAGTTATAATTTCCAACTACAGTATATGTGTCTGCTCCACTAACTAATTGTCCATTAGTATCAACACAAACGTAGCGTGTACTTATACAATGACCATCTTTCGTTATACAAGTGTGTCTTATTATTCTACCATTATCCCATGTTTTTTGAATGCATAAAGGTAAATAAAATTCAATTTTCATATTGTAGCATGGTGGATCTTGAGGTTCTTTAGGACAACATGGGCTTATTGAACATAAGTTTAATAACCTTTGCTGTATAATTGCATTTTTAACAGCTATCATTTCTTGTGCTGTTGTTAATGATGGTGAATAATTACAATTGGTATCAAGCTTTACCCATGATACCAATCTAATTTCAGCTGCAACTAAAGCATGAGGTGCGCATTTAACACATAAATCAACATTTACTTGACAACCATTTACCATTACTGTAACATTGGCTGGCGTGAACCCTGTTGGGCATGCACTATTCCCTTCTTCCAAATTCATTCCAAAGAATGAAATTAATAATACTGCTATAAGCAATATCCTATTAGAAATTATATTTTTTAACATAATTTTTCCTTGTTATTTATTTTTAATATTTAATTTAGTAATTTTCTTATTTACCTTTCATATTATCTCTTACATATCATAACAAAATTAAATAAAGTAGCAAGAGTTTACTCTAAAATCATTTAATTATAATACATAATACGAATAAGTATTTAAATTTAAAAAATTATTTAAAATGGTTGATTTGTAATATTTGTTTTTCCACCTCTAGGACCAAAACCTGTATTTGTTTTAGGTTTTACTGCACCTTGGGCTTCTCCACTTGTACCATAAACACTTGAGTCTAACTGACAAGATTTAGGATTGCTACCGATTACTTGTAAAATAGTTACAAAATCAGATGTACCATCTTGCTTGAATTGTATCCAAACACCGTCTGTATCTGTATCATCATAATCAAAAGTAAGTATATTACCAGTCCAATTATAGTTTGTTGGGAAAATTCATAAATTCTCTCTAATTTTGTTGAAATTTTTAAAAATATTTTTTAATTCTGTATGTTTATTTTCATTTAAATTGTAATCATTATTATAAATATAATTTTGTAATTCAATTAAACTATTGGTAAATACAATTTTAATTTTTTTATCTTTAATATTAATATTAACTTTTTCATCAAT
>JBEICW010000463.1:0-3009 GCA_040383785.1 Ignavibacteria bacterium
GTGATACTTTTTGGACTATTTTAGTTTATTATAATGAAATAGTTCAAACAGATGAAAAGCCAAAAAGATATATAAAAGAAGAAACTAAAGATGTGTAATTTGAATTTACAAGAGAAGATTTAGAAAATTATCCATTGAACGAAATTGAAATTAAAATTTTAACTAATTTAAAAACTTGGCGTCAAGATAAGTCTAACGAACAAAATTTGCCTCCATATATTATTTTTACAAATAATGATTTAATAGCTGTTACAAAATACAAACCAAATGATATTAGTCAATTATACAATATTAAAGGATTTGGTGATACTAAAATTGAAAAATATGGAGATGATATTATTTCCATAATTAATGCAACAATTTGATATTTAACAATGATATTTAAAGACTAAAAATAACTTTAATAATCAACTTTCTTTAATTTTTTTAAAGGTGAAATATGGATTTTTCATACATTCTAATAGGTCTTATTTTATTTATAGTAATAACTTTTTTGCAAACTATAAAAATTGTTCCACAAAGGGCTGCTTTTATTGTTGAACGTTTGGGTAAGTATTCTCAAACACTCGAAGCTGGTTTTCATATTTTGATACCATTTGCCGATAGAGTTGCTTACAAACACTCTCTCAAAGAGCAAGCATTAGATGTTCCATCTCAAGTTTGTATCACTCGTGATAATATTTCTGTTGAGGTAGATGGAATACTTTATATACAGGTTATTGACCCAATGAAAGCATCTTATGGAATTAATAATTTTCAATTTGCTGCTACCCAACTTGCACAAACAACAATGCGTTCAGTAATCGGTAAATTAGAATTAGATCGCTCATTTGAAGAAAGAGAAGCAATCAACGTTTCAATTATCGAAGCAGTTGATAAGGCTTCAGAACCTTGGGGAGTAAAAGTTACACGTTATGAAGTGAAAAACATCATTCCACCTCAGAGTATCAAAGATGCAATGGAAAAACAAATGAGAGCAGAAAGAGAAAAAAGAGCTCAAATTGCTGAATCTGAAGGTGATAAACAAGCCAAAATCAACAGAGCCGAAGGTGATAAACAAGAGATGATTGCGCGCTCCGAAGGTGAAAAAATGAAAAAAATCAACGAAGCAAGTGGTAAAGCAACTGAAATTGAAAGTATTGCTTTTGCTACTGCCAAAGGTATCAGAGAGATAGCTAATGCAATAAATGACGAAGGTGGTATGGATGCTGTTAAATTACGTGTTGCAGAGCAGTATATTACCGAATTTGGTAAATTAGCCAAAACTAATAACACCGTGATTATACCCTCAAATCTATCAGATGTATCTGGCTTAATTGCAACTGCAATGACTATTATGGATAGCACAAAAGGAGATGGTTTTAAAGGAAATATTGCACAAGCACAGCAAAATCCACAAATCAGAAAATAAAGTAAATATTGTTTGTTATTGGTAGGTCAAGCGTCTCGCTTGACCTTTTTTTTGCACTATTTTTACGCATTTTCTCTCAAAAAACTTCTCGGTATTTCACGATATTTTCCTGGTTTTTACTTATGGGTAGGTTGGGCGGGTTTCTCGACCTTTCTTGTTTTGTAAAGGCAATGCACTGACTTGACTCGCAGGATTTTTAACTTCCAATACAATTTCAATTTTCAAATAACTTCCGTACACTATGTGTTCGATTGGAGGGAATGGAAAAGGGAACGCATTTGCTACAATAATTTCACCACTTCGTGGTTGTGTAAATTTTGCACTATTTGCTATTTTTTTCAATGAACAATAGTAAAATCATAATGACTACTCACCTTTATAAACTGGCTTTCTTTTTTCAAGGAACGCATTTACACCTTCTTTGAAATCATACGAGTCTGCGGCTTGCTCTTGCAAGTTTTCTTCTAATTCTAATTGCTCATATAAATTATTAATCAAAGAATAATTCATTGCTCTTTTAGTTAGTCCAATTGCAAAAGTTGGCTTTTGAGAAAGGTTTTGAGCAAATTCATTTACAAATCCATCGAAATTCTCTTCGCTTACTGCTTTGTAGATAAGTCCAATTTGCTCTGCTTCTGTGCCTTTGACTTTTTCGCCAAGCATAACCATTGCATTTGCACGGGCAAAGCCCACCAAACGAGGTAAAATCCAACTACCAGCCGAATCTGGCACCAAACCAATATTCACAAATGACTGAACAAAAGACGCATTTTCTTTTGCAATCACAAAATCGCAAGCTAAAGCGATATTCGCACCAGCACCTGCTGCAACACCATTAACCGCAGCGATAATTGGCTTTTCGATAGAGCGAATTTTGATAATAATCGGATTATATTGCTCGGCTACAATTTCACGAATTGTTTTATTACCATTCAGTGATGCTTGTAGGTCTTGTCCTGCACAAAATGCACGACCAGCACCAGTAATGACGATAGCCCTAATTTCATTATTTACATCAAAAGCATCAAGAGCATTCTGAAATTCGATAGCCATTTCATAATTGAAACTATTCAAAACCTCTTCTCTATTCATTGTAATAGAGCCAACAGCATTATTTTTTTCTACTTTTATAAATTTGTATGACATAAGTTATTTAATTTTTAGTTTAAATGATTAATATTTATTCAACTACTTGTATATTTCAAACCAATTATCGAACAAATCAGAGTAAAAAGGAAAAATAATCTCCAAAACTCAGTTGATTCTCGAAAAAAAATAATTCCAATAATTACGCTGCCAACTGCCCCAACTCCAGTCCAAATTGCATAAGCAGTGCCGATTGGTATAGTCAAAGTTGCTTTGTAAAGTAATAACATACTTATAGTTAATGAAATTAAAAAGCCCAAAATCCAATACCAATAATCATTTCCCTCAGCGGCTTTGGCTTTACCCAAACAAAATGCAAAACCCACCTCAAACAAGCCAGCCATTATTAGAATTAACCAATCCATAAATTATAAAATTTAGATATTATGAGAATGAGTGAAAAGAGTATTTTAACACAAAGTACACAAAGTTTGAAGTCACTAAGGTTACTA
>JBEICW010000464.1:0-3007 GCA_040383785.1 Ignavibacteria bacterium
ATAACTGTTACGCTCATTTTACCTCAAAATATTTAAAATTAAATTATTTTCTATTATTCAAATTCAAAAAATATTATATTGAATATTCGCTATCTATACTATTTGCAATCTTTACTATTCACTATAAACGTATTTTTCATTAAAACTATATGGTCTTACTAATCTAAAATCGCCAAAACCATTATTATCAGCAAATACAAACTCCCTACTGCCATAAATCCATCTTTCGTAAATAATTCTTCGATTTACGTCTTCACTCCTTTCAATATTACTTGGTTTTCCTAATACTATATATATCTGTCCTTTGTCACATAACCAACCTTCTAAATAAGATTTAAAGTTTTGGTTAGCATACTTAACTCTTTCATAATATTTCTCAAATGCTTCATTTCGTTCAGTATTTTTGGTAGGGTCTAAATTCGCCCAAAAAGAATTAAAAAGCTCTAGCTTTTCCACCTCATTAGTACTATTTTGTATTTTATCTAACTCTACTTGAGTAGCAACGTATCTTAGTTGTTTAATTGAGTTATCTAAATTATTAATAATTTCAGATAACTCTTGAACTTCTAATTTTAAAGAACGTTGGCTTATAGCAATCAAATTACTTTCTTCATAATCTGGATTAATTGTAGAATTTGTTGCATAAAGTTTTAAAGATAAATTGCCAGAACCAATTCCTTTTAAATCTTCAATTCTATAAAATAATTGCTTTTTTATGTAATTTTTTTTATTATCAATTATTATTTCTTTTGTAAATTTAGGATATTCTTTTGTAAGTACATTTTTTTCATTAAATATTTTTATAAAAAAATCGACTTTTTTGACAGAATTATTTTCTGTTTTACTTATTTTATCTTCAGTTTCTTGGTTTGTATTTTTAAAGAGATAAACTTCAAAGAAAATAAATAATCCATTATTTAGTAATGCAATATTATCAGAAATATGAGGTGTAATTTTAAATTTACCGTTATTTTCTTCAATATCACTCAATAACATTATGCCACTAATTGAAAAAGGAAACATTTGAAAATCAACAATTGAAATATTTTTAGATTTCTCTTCTATTACATTTGAAAATTCATCATTGATTTTTACATGTATTTTATAATCACCAGGGATTAAATCAAAACTTATTTGGTTATAATCAAAATTTCCTTTACCACTTTGAGTATTAAAATAATCATTTTCAATAATTTTCTTTGGGATTTCTTTAGTTGAAATAATCTCTGATTTATTATCATAAATCGTTATTTCCAATTTATATTTTGAAATATATTTATTATTGTCCGATAAAAATTTTAAGTTTTTATAAGGTACAATTGAAAAAATATCTACTTTACCAAAACCATTTTTTGAAGAATTAAAAACAATAGCATCAAAATAAAAACTATCATCTTTTTTGAATGATTCTATTTGAGCGGATAAATTTATTGGTGTTGCTAAATTAAAAATAAACAATATTAAGTTTATTGTCAATATAGTTAATACACATCTTAATTTTAATTGTAAAATTAGATATTTATTATTAATTGGATATAATATTTTGTTTTTTATGTTCAATTTTAAAATTTAATTTTTTATAGTTTTGAATTTTGAAGTAAAAATCCAACTTTATTAACTTTTTCTAATTAACCTTGCTCCAAAGGCACCATCAATATTATGAATATGTGGTAAAGTTTGAATAAAACCATCTTTGGTAAATTCAGGATTAACGTAATTACTTGCATCATCAACAACGAAATTTTTGTTATTTTCTAAAAACTTAGCAATAATTTGAGTATTTTCTTCAGGTTCGATTGTACATGTAGAATATATAATAGCACCACCTACTTTTACTAATTTTGCTGCGTTTGTTAATATTTCATATTGAAGTTTTGCCATATCATATATTGCTTCAATTTCTCTTTTCCATTTTATTTCTGGTTTTTTAGTTAATGTCCCAAGTCCAGAGCAAGGTGCATCAACTAATACTATATTTGCAAATTCTTTGTTTTCTAATTTAAAATCACGAGAATCGGCTTCTTTAGTTTCAATAATAGTAAATCCCATTCTTTTTGCTGTTTCATCTACTAATTTAAGTCTATTTGCAAATTTATCAAGTGCTATAATTGTACCTTTATTATTCATTAATTCAGCAAGATAAACAGTTTTTCCACCAGGTGCAGAGCATAAATCAATAACTAAATCATTAGGTTTGGGATTGCATAATAACGGCACTAATGAGGCACTTGGATCTTGAATAGTAATTTTTCCATTTTTAAATAACTCACTTTGCGCTACGTTAATGTTTTGCTCTAACCAAAGTATATTATCAAATTTATCTACTTTGGAATAAGGAATTGATTTATCTAAAAACAATTCTGCAAGTTCTTCAATAGTGTAATTATTTGCATTTACTCTGATTGGTATTTTGGGAATTTTATTATTACTTTCTAAAAGTTTGATGGTATCGTCGTTACCAAATCTTTCGAGCCATCTTTTGGTCATCCATTTGGGATGAGAATAAATAATTCCAAGATAGTGTGGGTAATCATCAGTTTGTGAAGGATAACGTATATTTGCGATATTACGAGCTATATTTCTTAGGACACCATTTACTAAGCCAGCAGCTTTATCGCCCTGTATATGCTTTACAATCTCAACAGAGTCATCTATAGCTGCAGAATGTGGTACTCTATTCAAAAAAAGCATTTGATAAAGTCCTACTCTCATAGCATTTTTCACAAAATTAAGACATTTTTGGAATTCACCGTGATAAAAACCATTTAGTACCCAATCTAATTTTGCTCTCCATCTAATGACTCCATTTACTATTTCTGTAAGCAAACTTTTATCTAAATTTGATAAATCATTCTTATTAAGTTCATTATTTAATAAAACATCTACATAAGAGTCACTTCTATCATATCTATTTAAAATTTTTACTGCACTAAATCTTGGTCCATTAAGAACTCTTTTTGTTTTTTCTGATAATTGGGATCTATCTATAAAATATGTTTTATTTTCG
>JBEICW010000465.1:0-3006 GCA_040383785.1 Ignavibacteria bacterium
ACAATTGAGGGTAGAGAAGTATTTAAACAAAACTATGAGAGATTAACATTTAATAATAACCAAATTGAAATTCCTATAGAATTGAGTAATGGCAGTTATATAATAAATCTTATAAGCGATAAAGAAACCTACACCGAGAAAATTATAATTGTAGAGTAAGTGTATTATTTATTGCACAATTTATATGTAGTAATTGCGTCATAAAAAAGTGGTTAATTGTTAATTGTAAATGGTTAATGATTTTAAGAAGCTCTTTGAAAAAATGGCAAAAATCGTGCAAATAATGCAAATTATCATAATTTAGTTACAATTTCGTTTACTCATTAATAATATTTGATTTAATATAAACATCTAATAACAAATGAATTCTATTAATTTTAAAATGTTGTTTGCAATATCTTATGCTCTGCTTTTAGCAAGGTGGAAACAAACTTTGGTGGCTGCAGTTGGAGTTACTTTTGGAATTACTATGTTTATTGCTATGCTTAGTTTTATGTCTGGTTTGAACGATTTGTTAGATGGATTAGTTCTTAACCGAACTCCACATATTCGCCTTTTTAACGAAATCAAACCCAATCCTAAACAGCCCATTTCGGTTTCTAATGAATTTAAAGACTATTACCCATTTATAAGTTCTATTAAATCAAGTAATAGTCGTGAAAATATCTATAATGCTAAGGCTATTACTCAACATTTGGATAAAGATAGTAGAGTTTTGGGTTTTACACCACGACTTTCGACTCAAGCGTTTATTGTAGATGGGAATGTTGTATTAAATGCTGTGATTAATGGTTTAGATGTTGAAAAAGAGAAAAAGTTATTTGTATTTGATGATTATATAGTCAAAGGTAATTCTTTGGACCTAAAAAATACTCCTAATAGCATAATATTAGGGATTGGATTAGTAGAAAAGTTGTATCTTGAAATTGGCGATATGGTACAAATTACCACAGCTAAAGGTGATATTTTTATGTTAAAAGTAGTTGGAATTTTCCAATCTGGACTAAAAGATTATGACAAGGTTCAGGCATTTGTTTCAATTAATAATGTTCAGAAATTTCTTGGAAAACCTAACGATTATTATACAGATATTAATATTAAATTACATGATTTAAATTCTGCACCTGAAATTGCAAAAGAATATACGCCGATTTTTGGTACTAATGCCGAAGATATTCAAACAGCAAACTCACAATTTGAAACTGGCTCATTTGTAAGAACGATTATTTCATATACGGTAGGGGTTACACTCCTAATTGTAGCAGGATTTGGGATTTACAACATATTAAACATGATGATTTACGAAAAAATGGATAGTATTGCTATTTTGAAAGCAACTGGATTTAGTGGACGAGATGTTAATTTAATTTTTATAATTATTGCATTAAGTATTGGGGTAGTTGGTGGCACTATGGGTTTAGTTTTTGGGTTTGGTTTGTCATTTTTAATTAGTTTGATTCCATTCAATACCTCTGCATTACCTACTATAACTACGTATCCAGTTAGTCACAAGCCAGTATTTTATATAATTGGTATAATATTCTCATTTATTACCACTTATTTTGCAGGATTATTACCAGCCAACAAAGCAAGTAAAATTGACCCAGTGATTATTATTCGTGGAAAATAATAAAACTCTATATTTTATCCTATCTTTTTCTTGAGTTATATGACTTAAGTTATTAAAATATTTGACGATTGATAAGTTTAGTAATTAGAATGTAATTTGTTATTGTAATTTGTAAATAAAATTCAGAAAATCATAAAGAATTATTTTAATTGGCACTCTAATTGATTAAATCTTAGAAAATTCAAAAACTTTTTTAATTTAAAAATATAATGTCTAAAAAAGATACAACTTTAAGAGAATATACAATAATTGGTATTGATGGCGGCGGAACTCATACACGCGGCGTACTTTATAGAGATAACGAAATCAAGGCTACTTCTAAAGCTGGTACAACTCGCATTGGTGCAATTGGCGTTGGCGAAAGCTGTGAAAGAGCGTTAAATATGATTATTGACCTTTGCGCTCAAGCAGATATTGAAATCAATGAAATTGATGCTGTTGTGATTGGTGTAGCAGGAGTTTGGCTTGATGAAGAGAAAAAGCGTTATGCAGCTTTGATTAGGACTTTAGCACGTGGTTATAATGTTAAAATTAGCGATTTGAAAGTGATTTCAGATGTTGAATTAGCATTAGAGGGTGCGTTTGGTGGCGACCAAGGGATAGTTACAATCGTTGGTACTGGTTCAATCGCTCTTGGCAATCCTACAAAAAAACCATTAGTAAGATGTGGTGGCTGGGGAATTGAATTAGATGACGAAGGTAGCGGTGCTTGGATTGGTAGAGAAGGTCTTACAGCTGTAGTTAGAGCATTAGACGGCAGAGGGCAATCTACTAAATTAACTGAAATAATTGCCGAAATATCTCCGATAATCAATTTAGATGAACCAAGAACAATTGTAAAAGCTTACAACGAAGGTTCATTTCAATACCATACACTAACTCCCGCAGTTATGCAATGTGCCGAACAAAACGACCCTGTGTGCAAGGAAATCATTATTCGTTCTGCAAAACACTTAGTTGAACTTCCAATGGCATTAGAAAGACACTTCAAGACTCAAAAAGTTAACGTTGCACTTATGGGCGGAATAATTGATGCAGACACATTATTATCTAAATTATTAATCGAAGAAATTAGTAAAATTGATAGATTAAACCTAATCACGCCAAAATCTACTGCATTAGATGGTGCTATAAAAATTGGTATTGAAATGTTAAATGAATTAGATTAAAAATCTTACAATTTGAACCTTCTAATTTAAATCTTCTAATTTAAATTAAAATTTAAGACAGATATTGATTTATCTGTCTTTTTTTTGCACTATTTGCACTCTTTTTTGCATTTTTCACACAAAAACTTCACGATATTTCACGATTTTTGCTAGATTTTTCATTTTTTAAAGTCTTTCCCATTGTCAATTCCTAAAAAAGGTTTACAC
>JBEICW010000466.1:0-2989 GCA_040383785.1 Ignavibacteria bacterium
ATTTCTACAAATATAACTTTTATTTTTAATATAAGTTACTTTCTTGTAACTTTTTTATTTCATTTTCTAAATAGTGTATCTGTTTTTCTAAATTTTCCCTTAAATTAATTAACTCTTTGTTTTCTTTTTTAAGGCTTTCATGCTCTATTAATTTAGAGTGATACATTTTTACTAGTTGTTCATCAAAATAATGCATCAAAATTTGTATTAGGTGTTAAACTAAATGTTATTTCTTCTTGTTTTGCCTCCTTAACTCGGTTTAATATCCAATCAATCTCATCAAATGGACTTTTGCCACCAATATAATATCTATTTGTTTTTCTTAAAAAATTAATATTAATTATATCCTGTGGCGTTCCTGTTAACTTTTGTTTTTTAATCTTTTGAGAACCGAAAACAACTTCAGTATCTGAAAAATCTAACGCTCTATTTGGTCGCCAAACAAAATTTACATTATCTGCTTTATCTGAAAACGTACCTCCGCCTTTAATCCTATTTAAATCTGGTCTTACATACCTTCCGTTAGGGTCTTTTTGTGGTGTTAATTGGTGAGCAACAAGATGAATACCTATGTCATTTTGTAAAGCAAAGCGTTTTAATTCACTCATAAACCTTGAAATATATAAGTCCTCACGTTCACCCATTTTCATTTTATGTTCAACTGTATTGTAAGGATCAATTATCAAGTGTCTAATTCCTTTTTTTCTTACTAAGTATTTTGCTTTATCTAAAATCGTTTCAAACTCAAAATCTTTTGAAGGATAAATTAAAAAGAAGTGTTCAGAAATAAAATCAATGCTTTGTAAATATTCACTTTCACCCATTTGATTATGTTTGTAATGTGGATCTGTTGACTTGCCTACAAAAGTTTCAATCATATCATCGAAAAAGTCACCTATTGGAATATTCTCAGGAGAAAAGAATGCAAATTTTTCGCTATCGTGAAAAGCACGAAGTAAACACAAACTTTGTAAAAATAAAGATTTACCTTCATTCTGGTAACCAGTCCAAATAGTAACCTCTCCTGTTCTCCAAGTCCACGCCTTATCAATATCTTCCCAGTGTGTTGTTTGACCTCTTTTTTTACCATTACGAAAACTATCCAACATTAATAACTTTTCGTTTTCTGCTGTAAAGATTCCATCAACAGGTATTTCTTTTGCGTTTTTAATGACTTCTAGTAAACTTAATTTGTTATACTTAACCAAATACTCATTTGCATCTTTACAATCGTTTAAATCGACTGAAAAGCATCTTTCTGCTCCTAATCTTCTTATCAACTCATCTTTCAATCTTCTACCGTTCGCATCGTTATCGGTTGCTAAATATATTTTTTCAGCATTATCAAACATTTCATAACAAGTAGTAATACATTCTAATTTCTTATCAATGTTTTTATCATTTTCATTTGGCGCACCTTGATTTACTCAAGTTACATTTGTAAAACCAGCCTCTTCAAAAGCCATACAATCAAACTCACCCTCACAAATAATGATTTCTTTTTGACCATTGCAACGATCATAATTAAACATTATCGGTTCAGCATCTTTTCCCTGTCTAAAATCTTTTTTATCTAAAAATCTTTGCTTGTAGTTTATTAATTCACCATTTCTCAAATATGGAAATATTACGCTTTGCCCATCTTTTGACATTGCTATTTTATTTTCCATTACTACCCTTTGAGATATTCCCCTTTGAGTAAATAATTCTAGTGCTTTATCTGAAAGTTTAGTAAAGTTTTGTTTTGTTGGTTTAACATACATAGGTTTAAAATCTTTTGGTTTAACACACCCACTCCAAGCGCATTTGTGACAATTATATAATCCACTATCTAGGTTTATTGAAAGGCAAGTGTCTTTTATATTTGTTTTGCCTACCTTAACACAATTAGGACAAGTTACTTTTTGCTCTAATCTGTTTCCTTTTGGTTGTATTCCTATTTCTAAAAAATTATTTACCATTGCTTATCATTTTTTGCCATTCAAGTTCTGCTCTTTCTTCAAAACTTAAATTAGGTTTATTCTGAATTGATTCTATACTCGTTCCTTGATATTTTGTTTCACCTAAATGTGGAATAGTATTATTTAAAGTTGACTTCCAGTTTAAAATTGGTTGTAGTTTATTGTTTCTTTGAACTTGCCAATCATTTAACCTCCATGCTTCATATTTAAATTTCACCTTTTCAATATCAATATTTGGTTTCTTTTCCAAAGCGTATTTTACAAACTCATCAAGCGAAGGCATAGTATTATTTTTTTCTTTTTCTTCTTTACTTTCTTCTATTGTTGTTAGTTGTTTGTTAGTTGTTTGTTGATTGTTTGTTAGTTGTTTGTTAGCGTCTTCGTTTTCTTGTTGGTAACTATCATAATTACAGATAGTTATCTGTGTTAGTTTGTTTGTTGATTTTACATCAATTTCTTTTGTCAACTGCAACTTTTTTAAACACGTTCTAATTGTCTGAATTGATATATTAGTTTCATCAGATAGGTGTTTTAAAGACGTTATAAACGATCCTTTTTTACATTCAATACCTTGGAATGAACCATCTTTAAAGTTGGCTTTAATCAAACAATGAATAAATAAATGAACCATTTCAGATTTATTATACCACTCCCAATCCTTAAATTGTCGGTGTAATTTTATCCAGCCGATATTCATTTTACTTTATTTTTGCTTGAACATGTAATAATACACCTATTAATCGATGCAATTCTTTTTTATCTAATATTATTGGAATCTCCCATCTTTTATGCATGTTTTCTACTCCAATCATAACCCCTTTTAATTGATTTTCATTTTCCATTTCTGAAATAAAAACCTTACCGCTTACACATTTTATGTAATGTGTAATTTCTTCTTTTAATTCTTCTGTGTGCATTTTAATTTAATTTAAGTTAATTTTTAATAAATAAAAAAACCCTAACAACTTTCACGGCTCTCACCTCGCTACTAATCATTAGGGTTTCAAATTTCTTTAAGTTCTATGGTG
>JBEICW010000467.1:0-2989 GCA_040383785.1 Ignavibacteria bacterium
ACATTGAAATATTAGATAAGCACTTAGGAGAAGTATTAACTGGTAAAAAATGGATATATCCGAAGAGAAAACGTCTTTTAAATAAGTTTAAAAGTATTTTTGAATAATTATAACATTGACCAAAATAAATACTTTTGATAATAAAAAAAACAATATATGATAAAAACAATAATAATCTTGATTTTACTTTTTTGCTTTAATAATTTAAAGGCAGAAAAAGTATGGGTTAGCAAATATTACGAGAAATATAATGAAATTTTGGGACTTGAGTGCTTTAATGACCAAAATTGTATTGCCGTAATAGATGCTATTGGCTACACGAAAGTAATAAAATCTACAAATAAAGGTGAAACTTGGGAGCAGATTTATTTCTATGACCATGTAAAAACCAAAGATAGTATTTATAGCTTTCATAGAGTACAGATATTAGATTCAAATAAAAAAACTTACTCACAGAAATTAATTGTGAATAGGTAAAAAAATAAATTTTAAAAATAATACAAATAAAAAATAAAAATCATTATGAAAAAATTAATAATAATCTTTATGATTATCTTTAATGTTTATTCTATTTTTGCAGCAAACCCATTTAAATATGTGTATGATGCAAATGGAAATAGAACTAAAAGATATTTAGAAAATTCGGAGTGCGACTGCCCGTGTCCTACGAATAAAGATACATGGCTTGTATTATCCTCAACAGTTGGTAATACTAATTGTTCCGAATATCAATGTAAAATGACAAATTTACTCACAATCCCAGAAGAGTTAAATTGTTATACTCATTATACCGTTTTTGATGGAGTAAATACTTCTGCAAAAGAGTACATCACATCAGGTGGACATCTAAACTATATAGATAGATGTATGGAGTTTGGAGAAGAAATTACAATTACAGTAAAATTATACAGAAGTTTAACTGATAATACACCTTGTGTAATTACTAAAACTTATAAGTGTTTATGTAATTGTCCTGAAAATTCTGAAAATTGGTTTACACTTACTGCTTCAAAAAGTCCAGATTGTGGACCAACTCAATGTAAAGTAGTAGGTACTTTAGAAATTTCAGAACAATATAGTTGCTATACAAAATATAAAGTATATGATGGTAATACTACTAAAGGTCCTTTTGATATACCTTCAAATGGTAATATATCACAAATTGAACAATGTATAGAATCAGATGAAACTTTTACAGCAACTATTTATTTGTTGAGAAATGTATTTGACCAAAATCCTTGTGTAATTGAAAAATCTGCATATTGTGATTATGATTGTTGTGATTTTATAGATATAAATTTCATAGCGAAAACTACAACTGGTCCTGAATGTTGTTGGAAGCCAAATATTACAACTTATAATTCAGCTCTTTGTAATTTGTCAGAAGTTACAGTTGCATATTATGATAGTAATAATCAGCCAATTACATTAAATTCCTCAGGTGAGATTTGCTTAAGCTCATCAGCTAATAAAAATATCACTTATACTGTTTCTATTGATGGAGTTGCTTGTGAAACAAAATCAGTAACATTAACTTGTAATGGTTGCACTTGCCCTCCCACGTCAGTAACTAATGGTTGGTTAAACTTAACTGTACAAAAAGGTAATCCTAATTGCCCTGTAGATGCTTGTTCAGTTATGGGTAGTTTTGATATTGACTCAGAATATTCTGCATGTTTTACAAATTATTCAATAAGTTATATTATAAGCGATAACAAAAAACAAGTTGTAAGTGCAGTAGATTTAAATAGTACTTTAAGACCTTTAACACCTACTTCAAGTATTATTGGTTTGCCAGAATGTATTATGCCAGGACAAACTATACAAATTGAGGTTAGACTTTGCAAAAATGGTTCTACAACAGAATATTGCACTTTATATAGTAATGAAGTGTTCTGTGAAAAAACTAAACTTACTGGAAGACCAGAGCCTTGCAAACCAGATAATCTAAATGATAATTGGACAGTAGATGGTAAGGTAATGGTAACAATTAATGGTTGTACTTATTGGGTATCTTACAAAGCACGCAAAACTGCCGATGGAAAACAAGATGTACAAATGACTAATGTTGAAAAAGCTGACCCTACTTGTGGTCCTACTGCAAATTTAGAAGATGTATTCAAAGCTGCATTACCAGTTGCAATTAAAGATATAATTGACAAAAACGAACAATTTACACCACAAAATGGGAGTGTACCACCATGTGTAGATACTTGGAGAGTAGTACAACAATCTTGCTGGTCTAAATGGGAAATGTTTAATCAATCAGCAGGAACAGAAACAGAAATTTTTGTTCCATGTGCTTCAGCTTGTTGTGTTAGACAGCTTAGAGTTTGTAACTTTAATGGTATAATTCATGTTCAGGATTTAGGATTTTCAGGTGGAACTGGATTTAATTGTTCAATGGCTACTCTACCACCTAATCCTGGTTCACCAATTAACACATCATTACAACAAGGGTGTACAGATAAAAATTGTGATATTTATGCTGATTTTGATGTCTTTTATGATAAACCTGATACTGGTTTAGATTATATAATGAAAATGAATTTGAATTTACAAAAAGTTTCAAATGAAGAATATATTGAAAGTAATGATTATATAATTTATCAAATAAATCAATCTCTTGAGACAATAGATTTGGTAATTGCAGAATCAAAACTTGAAAATATTGAAATACAAATTCATAATACTTTAGGTCAAGTTATTTATTATAACAATGTTAGCTTAAACAAAGGAAGTCAAACTATTAATATTGATATTTCAAATTATACTACTGGAGTATATTATATTAATTTAGTTGACGATGGAATAGTTTTTGGTAATAAAAAAATAATAATTGTAAAATAATCAAATAATAATTAAATTGTGGCTCTAAATTATTTAGAGCCACTAATTTTTATATAAACTAACTATTCAAGTAATCTATGAAAAAAACAAAATTAATCTTAATTTTATTGTTTTGCTTTAATAATTTAAATGCAGAAAA